>JAQUNM010000016.1 GCA_028717605.1 Minisyncoccota bacterium | reverse complement strand
TTTCGTCAAAATCTTTTAGGTAAAAGAGTTGATTATTCTGGAAGATCAGTTATTGTTGTTGGCCCTGAACTAAAACTTCATCAGTGTGGTTTACCTAAAAAAATGGCTTTAGAACTTTTTAAGCCTTTTGTTATTAAAGAAATTTTAGAAAAAGAACTTTCTTATAACGTTAGAGGAGCTTCTAAGTTAATTGAACAAGAAACAGATGAGGTTTGGGCAATACTAGAACAAGTAGTTAAAGACAAGTTTGTTCTCTTAAACAGAGCTCCTACTCTTCATAGATTAGGTATTCAAGCTTTTGTTCCAGTTCTTGTTGAAGGAGAAGCTATTAGAATACATCCTTTTGTTTGTCGGGCTTTTAATGCTGATTTTGACGGAGATCAAATGTCAGTCCACGTTCCTTTAGGTGAAGAAGCTCAGCTAGAAGCTAAAGAAATAATGCTTTCTAGTTTAAATTTATTAAAACCAGCCACTGGTAATCCTATTGTTTCTCCGTCCCAAGATATTGTTTTAGGCCTTTATTGGTTGACTAAAATAAAGCCTGGCGTCAAAGGAGAAAATAAAGCATATTCCAGTCAAACCGAGGCTGAAATGGCTTTAGAATTAGGAGAGTTAGATTTAAGGGCAAAAATAAAAATAAAAGTAAATGATGAGATTGTGGAAACTTCTTTAGGTCGAGTTTTGTTTAATAGCGTTTTGCCCGAAGATTATCCTTTTGTTAATAGTTTAATGCACTCTAAAGAAATTGAGAGAATTTTTGCTGAAGTTATAAGGAAATATGGCCAAGAAGAAAGAGAAGATATCTTAGATAGGATTAAAAATCTTGGTTTTAAATATGCTACTCTTTCAGGAGTAAGTTGGGGTATGGATGATTTAATGGTTCCTGAGGAAAAGAAAGAAATAATTCAAAAAGCAGAAAAAGAAGTAGAAAATATTGAAAATTATTTTAAAAAAGGTTTACTTTCCCCAGATGAAAAGACTAGCAAAGTTATTGAACTTTGGGCTGGCGTAAAAGCTGAAATTGAAAAATTAGTTCCTAAAACATTGCCTGAATTTGGGCCAGTTTATACTATTATTGATTCTGGAGCTAGGGGTTCTTGGAGTCAACCAGCTCAAATGGCTGGCATGAAAGGCTTGGTAATTAATCCAGCTGGTCAAATTATTGAATTGCCAATTAAAAGCTCTTTTAAAGAAGGGTTTGATCCTTTAGAGTATTTTATTTCTACTCATGGTGCTAGAAAAGGAACAGCTGATACTGCTTTGAGAACAGCTGCTGCTGGCTATTTAACTAGAAGATTAGTTGATGTTGCTCAAGATGTAGTTATCAGAGAAAAAGATTGTAAGGATAAAATAGGTTGGGAGCTTTCTAAAAAAGAAGCAGAAGAAAGTGATCAAAAGTTTATTTATAAAATAAAAGGGAGAATGACTGTAAAAGATATAAAATCTGGTCAAAAAATTATTGTTAAAGCTGGTGAGATTATTGGTTGGGATGAAGCCAAGATTATAGCTGATGATGAAAAGATAGAAAGAGTTATTATTCGTTCTCCTTTATCTTGTCAGTCAAAAAGAGGCATTTGTCAGTCTTGTTATGGTTGGGATCTAGGAAAAAACGAACTAGTAGAATTAGGAACAGCGGTTGGAGTTATTGCTGCTCAAGCAATTGGTGAGCCAGGAACTCAGCTAACTATGAAAACTTTTCATACCGGAGGAGTGGCTGGAGTTTCTGACATTACTACTGGTCTGCCTAGAATAGAAGAAGTCTTTGAAGCTAGGATACCAAAAGGAAAGGCATTAATAGCTCAGGCCGATGGTCAGGTGTTAGAAATAACTTCTGATAATATTATTAAAGTTAAAAGCAACAAGGTAATCGTTAATTACCACGCTTCTTTACAATCAGTTATAATGGTTAAAAAAGGAGACAAAATAGAAAAGGGCCAGCAACTTTCCGAGGGTAATTTTGACTTAAAAGAACATTATAAGCTTCATTCTAAAGAAGAAACACAAAGATATATTATTCAAGAAATTCAAAGAATATATGCTTCTCAAGGAGTTAGTATTCACGACAAACACATCGAAATTATAGTGAGAAAAATGTTTTCTCGAGTTAAAATAAAAGAATCTGGAGATAGTCTTTTTGTTCCAGGCGAAGTTGTTGAACTAGCCAGAATCTTAGAAGAAAATGATATCTTAAAGAAGGAAAAGAAACAACTTATTAAGTTTTCTCCTGTTTTGTTGGGAATCACAAGAGTATCCTTGAGTACTGATTCTTTTTTATCAGCTGCTTCTTTTCAAGAAACTTCTCGAGTTTTGATAAAAGCCTCTTTAGAAGGAAAAGAAGATAGATTATTAGGACCAAAAGAGAATATCATTATTGGGAAAATAGTTCCAATTGGCACTGGTTTTAAAAAATAGTATAATATAGAAAATGGCTAAAAAAGAAAAAAGAAAAATTCTTTCTCCTGAAACAAAACAATGGATATTGGGAATTGTTATTATTTTATTTTCTTTAATAGTCATTTTAAGTTTTTTTGAAAAAGCTGGAATAGCTGGAAAATGGTTTATGATTGGTTCTCAGTTTTTAATTGGTAAAACTATATTTTTGCTTCCTTTATTTTTGTTTCTAGCTGGAATGGTTTTTTTAAAAAGTAAAATTAATAAAGAACATCCTATATTTGTATCTGTTTTAATTGGTTTTTTGTTATTATTAATTGGTTTTTCTGGAATTTTAGGTAGTATTAATTTTGAACAAAAAAATGGCGGTTATCTGGGTTATACAGTAAACTGGCCATTTTTAAAATATTTTGGAGATTGGGCAACTAGAATTATTTTTTTAACCATCTTGATAATTGGGTTTTTAATTTTTAAACCCTTTCTTCAATTTAACAAACCATTAAAAGAAGAAGAAAGCGTATTTTCTGAAGATCCAGAAAAATTAAAAAAAAGCGTTATAAGAAAGATTTTTAAGCCAAAATTTAGACAAAAAGAAATTGATTCTGGTGTTGAAGAAAGAAAAAAACAAACAGAAGAAAAAATTAAGTTAGAAGAAAAACCAATTAATGGGAAAAAACTTTTTTCTTATGAACCCCCTCCTCTGGATTTATTAGAAGCTGAAAAAGGAGTGCCTAGTAGTGGTGATATTAAGGTGAATTCATCAATAATTAAAAAAACCTTACAAGATTTTAATATTGAAGTGATAATGTCAGAAGTGAATATCGGGCCGACTGTTACTCAGTATACCTTTAAGCCATCAGAAGGGGTAAAACTTTCAAAAATAACTGGCTTAGCTAATGATTTAGCTTTAGCTTTAGCTAGCCATCCTATTAGAATAGAAGCTCCTATTCCAGGGAGATCTTTAGTTGGGATTGAGATACCAAATCAAGTTAGAGCTCAAGTAAGATTAAGAAATTTGTTAGAAACTCCTAATTTTCAAAAACTTCCTTTTAGTTTAACTATTGCTTTAGGAAAAGATGTCTCTGGCTTTCCAATTTATGTTGATTTAACAAAAATGCCCCATATGTTAGTGGCCGGAGCTACTGGTTCTGGTAAAACCATTTTTTTAAATAATTTGATTTTAAATCTTTTATACCAACCAACTAATTCTTTTAAAAGTGCCTCTCCTCAAAGCTTGAGATTTATTCTTGTTGATCCTAAAAGAGTGGAATTCCCGGTTTATCAAAACCTTCCTCATTTGTTATGTCCAGTTATTTATAGTCCAGTTCAAACAATTAACGCTTTAAAGTGGTTGGTTAAAGAAATGGAAAGAAGATTTGATGTTTTAGCTGAAGCAAAATCAAGGAATATTAATAGTTTTAATGAACAGTCTTTTAAAAAGGGGAAAGATCCACTTCCTTTTATTGTCGTGATAATAGATGAATTAGCTGATTTAATGGCAGCTCGAGGAAAGGATATTGAAGCTTTGATTGTTAGGTTAGCCCAAATGGCTAGAGCAGTTGGAATTCATTTAGTAGTAGCCACTCAAAGACCTTCTGTAGAGGTTATTACAGGTTTAATTAAAGCTAATATTACTTCTCGGGTAGCTTTTAAAGTTGCTTCTCAGGTTGATTCTAGGACCATTATTGATACTTCGGGAGCAGAAAAATTATTAGGGTCAGGAGATATGCTTTATATTTCTTCAGAACATATTAAACCTAAAAGAATTCAAGCTGCTTATTTGGCTGAAAAAGAAATAAGAAGGGTTTTAGATTATATTACAACTGAAAATAAAAATATAGATCATAACGGTTTACAAGCCGAGCTCCTAGAAGCTTTAGAAAAACCAGCTCAAGAAAATATTGATTATGCTTATAATAATGACGATGAAGAAGATCCTTTATATGAAGAGGCTAAGACAGTAGTTGTAGAGGCTAAAAAAGCTTCTGCCTCTTTACTCCAAAGAAGGCTTAAGATAGGATATGCTAGAGCAGCTAGATTACTTGACCTAATGGAAGAAAGAGGAATAGTTGGTCCAGCTGATGGGGCTAAAGCAAGAGAAATATATATTAATAATGACCAGGAAGATGAATCCTGGGAAAAAGTATGAAAAAAGAAAAAAAAGAAGGGCTAGAAGAAGCCTTACAAGAAATAAGACAGCGCTTTGGAGAAGACGCAATAATGGATCTAAAGCAAAAGTCAGCTTCTAAGGTTGATTCTATTTCTACTGGATCTATTTCTTTAGATCAAGCTTTGGGAGTAGGTGGTTTACCCAGAGGGAGAATCATTGAGATATTTGGGCCTGAGGGATCTGGTAAAACAACTTTATCTTTACACGTTTTAAAACAAGCTCAAGATAAAAAAGGAATCGGAGCTTTTGTTGATGTAGAACATGCTTTAGACCCTGATTATGCAGCTAAGATAGGAGTAAATCTAAAGGATCTTTTGATTTCTCAGCCAGATTCTGGAGAACAAGCCTTGCAAATAGTAGAAACATTGGTTCGTTCCGGAGAAGTTGATGTTATTGTTATTGATTCTGTAGCTGCTTTGTTGCCGAAACAGGAGATTGCTGGAGAGATAGGAGAATTTCAAATAGGATTACAAGCTAGATTAATGTCTTCTACTTTGAGAAAACTTTCTGGTATTATTTCTAAAACCAAAACCTGCGTAATTTTTCTAAATCAAATAAGAATGAAAATAGGAGTAACTTGGGGCAATCCAGAAACAACCTCAGGTGGTTTGGCTCTGAAATTTTATTCTTCAGTTAGAATTGACCTAAGAAGAATTGCCCAAATTAAACAGGGAGAGAATATTATTGGCAATAGAATAAAAGCTAAGATAGTAAAAAATAAAGTAGCTCCTCCCTTTAAAACAACTGAATTTGATATTTATTATGACGAAGGGATTTCTTATACAGCTGATTTGTTAAATATTGCTTTAAAGCTTGGTATTGTTAAAAAATCAGGTTCTTGGTTTAGCTTTAATAATCAAAAAATAGGCCAAGGCATGGAAGGAGCCAAGGCTTTTTTAAAAGAAAACCCAGAGACTATTAAAGAAATCAAAAAACTTATTTTGTAAAAGGCAAAAGACCTAAATGTCTAGCTCTCTTAATAGCTTTACCTAATTTTCTTTGATGAGTAGTGCAAAGTTTTGTTTTTGTTTTTCCTTTTATTTTACCCAATCCAGAAGTAAATCTTTCAATAAGATCTGTTTCTTTATAGTCTATTTCCTTAATATTTCTTTGGCAAAAAAAACAATTCATATTTAAAATGGAATATCTTTTATATCTATTTCTTGTTCGTCTTCATCGATAATTGGTATTTCTTCTGTATTTTTTTCTATTCTTTCAGTTGTTTTAGGTCCCATTTGAATGTTTTCAGCTATTATTTCCGTTCTATATTTTTTTACTCCAGATTGATCATCCCATGATCTTGTTTGGATCCGTCCTTCTATTAAAACTAAACTGCCCTTTTTTAAATATTGAGAAGCTATTTCAGCCAGTCTTTGCCATAAAACAATATTATGGAAATCTGTTTGTTCTTGTTTTTCTTTGTTTTGATTTTTCCAAACCCTGTTAGTGGCTAAGCCAAAAGTACAAACCATTTGTCCAGAAGAAGTTGTTTTTACTTCTGGATCTCTCGTTAGTCGGCCAATTAAAAAAATTTTATTTAAATTCATATTAATCTTGTAATATTTCTTCTATTTTTTTATCAATTTCTGATAACTCGACTTTTGATTTTTCAGAAGAACGAAAAATAGAAGATTTTTTAGGTTTTTCTCTTCTTTTTTTCTCTTCTTTATATGGTTTTGTTTTGATTAATAAATGCCTTAAAATTCTTTTTTCTTTTTTAACATATTCTCTTAATTCAGTAATACTTTCAGCATTAAAAAAAACAGAAACCAAAAAAGCCTGGTTTTCTCCTTTAATTAAATAAGCCAGTGGTTTTTTTATTGGTTTTTCCTTTTTTTCTAATTTTACTAATTTCTCTATATTTGTTTGTATCTCTTCGAGTTCTTCTGGGGTTAAAGAGATTAAAGCTAAATATGTTAATTCATAATAATTCATGATATAATTATCATACCAATTATTATGAAAAAGGTCAATAATGCATGTGGGGTTTATGCTTTTTTAGATAAAAAGGGTTATTTTTTATACATTGGTAAGGCTAAAAATGTTAAAAAAAGAATCAAAAACCATGCTTTTAAAAAAGCCCCTTTTGTCACCCAGAAAATTAAAATATTTCCTACTGACTCTGAATTTTCAGCTTTAATTTTAGAATCTTCTTTAATAAAGAAATACAAGCCTAAATTTAATGTTTTGTGGAAAGATGACAAAGAATATTTTTATTTAAATAAAACAAACGATAAATATCCTAAAATAATTGTTAATCACGACAAAAAAGGATTAGGTCCTTTTACTAATGGGAAAGAACTAAAAAAAGCTTTGCAAGCCCTTAGATATATTTTTCCTTTTCATGAATACAAAAGACACGAAAAAAAGAAATGTTCTTTTTGTTATTTAGGTCTTTGTCCTGGGCCTGATATTTCTTTAAAAGAATATAAGAAGAATATTGAAAATATATTTTCTATTTTTTCGGGTAAAAAAAAATTGTTGATTAATTCTTTTAAAAAAGAAATGAAGAAACATGCTTTTAAAAAAGAATATGAAAAAGCTGCTTCTTTAAGGGATAAAATTCAATCTATAGAAAAAGTCATGAGTCAAACAAACATATATAAAAGAATGGAGGCTTATGATGTTTCGAATTTACAAGGAAAACAGGCGACCGGATCAATGGTTGTTTTTCAGAATGGAAAAGCTTGTAAAAATCTTTACAGAAAATTCAAGATTTCTTTAACTAAACCCAATGATACAGCTATGTTAAAAGAAATACTTTTAAGGAGATTAAACCATCAAGAGTGGCCCTTACCTGATTTCATATTAATAGACGGAGGAAAAGCTCAATTAAATGTGGCTTTAAAGATAGTTAAAAATATTAGAATAGCTGCTTTAGCGAAGAAGAACAATGAATTATTCTTTCCAGAAAAAAAAGTCTTTTTAAAAGATTTGCCAGAAGATTTTTCTAACATTATATTATATATGAGAGACGAAGCTCATAGATTTGCTATATCTTATCACAAAAAGCTAAGAGAAAGACTTGATTGACTTTTTTTCTTATTAATGATATCATTTAATAATGATAATCAAACTAGCTCTCCACGTTATTTCTGCTATTTTAGGATTGTATTTGGCTAGTTATTTTATTCCTGGTATTGATTTCGTTGGAAACCTGAAAACACTTTTTATTGCTGGCTTAATAATGGGAATTGTCAATTTCTTAATAAAGCCTATTTTAAAAGTTATTACTTTACCTTTAAAGTTTCTGACCTTGGGATTATCTTCTTTTATAATTAACATAGGATTAGTTTGGTTAGTTGTCGGTATTTTTTTTAATGATTCATTTATTGTTGTTAGTTGGTTAGGATATTTATGGATATTTTTAATTATTTGGATTTTAAGCATATTGTTAATTTCTAAAAAAAAATAGATTTATGTTATCTATAGCTCAAATTATAGTAGCTACATTATTAATTGTTGTTATTTTATTGCAACAAAGAGGAACTGCTTTAGGCTCTGCCCTAGGAGGAGAAAGTGGTGGTTTTTATGCTACTAGAAGAGGTTTGCAAAAAAAACTTTTTTATCTTACCATTTTTCTAGGAATAGCTTTTATTCTTCTTGCTTTGATTAATTTATTATAATGTTTAGGTTAAAATTAAAAGGCCTTAAAAAATGGCCCCAAAAAGGACAATGGGTTTGGTTTTTTAGTATTCTGAATAAAAAAGAAAAAATATTCTTTTCGATTTTTGCTGTTCTTTTCATTATATCTTTTTTATTTTTATTAATAAGTTTCTATTATAATAATACAAAAGTTATACCAACTGTCGGAGGAATATATAAAGAAGGATTAGTCGGTCAGCCAAGATTTATTAATCCTATTTATGCTACTTCTGATATTGACAGAGACATTTTACAGTTAGTCTATTCAGGCTTGATGAAGCATAACAATAAAGGAGAGATAGAGTTTGATATTGCTAAAAGCTATGATATTCAAGAGGATGAAAAAGTATACATAGTTCAAATAAAAGATAATATTTTTTGGCATGATAATAACTTATTAACAGTGGATGATGTATTGTTTACCATTCAAGCAATTCAAAATCCAGAATACAAAAGTCCTTTCAGAGCTAACTGGATAGGTGTGATTGTTGAAAAAATAAATGATTTTGAGATTAAGTTTATTTTATCAAAACCATATGTTGGTTTTTTAGAAAATTTAACTTTAAAGATTTTACCAAAACATATTTGGCAAGAAATATCTCCTGACCAAGCTCCTTTATCTAGTTATAATTTTAAACCAATAGGCTCGGGTCCATATAAAATCAAACAAATCAATCAACAACAAGATAAAATTAATAACCTTATATTAGAAAGAGTAAAAGACGCTTATATCTCTGAAATGCATTTTTATTTTTTTGGAAAGGAACAAGACATTCAAGGGGTTGATGGCTTTGGATCTTTACAGTCTAAGAATAATAGCTGGAATATTTACGAAATTTCTTTGCCTAGATATTTTGCTCTCTTTTTTAATTTGCAAGAAGTTAAAGACAAAGAAATAAGACAAGCCTTAAAATATGCTACTGATAAACAAGTTTTTGATCAACCAATTAATTCTCCATTTTTACCTGATTTTTATGGTTTTTCTTCATTTGAAGAGACTAATTTAGATTTAGAAAAAGCAAATGAAATTTTAGATAAAAAGGGTTTTATCCTAAATTCAGAAACAGGTTATAGGGAAAAAATAGTTAAAAATAATTTTTCTTTTTCTCAAGACTTAAAAATAGGTTCTCAAGGAACAGAAGTAACGGAATTGCAAACCTGTTTAGCTAAATTTGAGGATGTATGTCCTGAGAAAGAGATTACTGGCTATTTTGGTGCTAATACAGAAAAAGCAGTTATTAATTTTCAAGAGAAATATAAACAAGAGATTTTAGATCCTTGGGGTTTTAGCAAAGGAACAGGGTTAGTTAGTAAAACTACTAGAGAAAAATTAAACGAAATTTGTTTTAAAGAGGAAAAAAATCTATTGCAATTTTCTATTTCTACTTTAGACCAAACTAGTCTTTTAGAAACAGCAGAGTTATTAAAAGAACAATTTAAAAAAATAGGAGTAAAGGTTAATATTAAAAAGATTACTGAACAAGAAATAAAAGATAGAAAATATGAATCTTTTTTGATAGGAATTATTTCTGGGGCTATTTTAGACCCTTTGCCTTTTTGGCACTCAGAACAAAAAAAAGACCCAGGTTACAATTTTTCTTTATATGAAAATAAATCAGTAGATAAAGTTTTGGAAGAATTAAGAATTATTTCTGATCAGGAAACAAGGAGAGAAAAAATAGAAGGGTTACAAGAAATCATCATTGAAGATATCCCAGCTTTATTTTTATATACCCAGGGATATATTTATAACGTTTCTTCTAAGATTAAAGGGATTGAGTTTGAAAAAATTATTAATCCTTGTTATAGATTTTCTCAAGTGCAAGACTGGTATATTAAAACAAAAAGAGCATGGAAATAAGGTATTTAAAAGATTTAGAAAAGGTTGTTTTTGATGAAAAATGGTTTAAATCAGCCCCCAACACAGAGCTTTATTATATGTTTAGGGGGGAAAAAGAAAAAAATGGTTTAAGGTACGATATTACTGTTTTTAACGAAGGATCTTTAGGTCAAGAGTTTATTAAGACCAAAGGTCATAAACATTATCAAAAGATAGGGGAATTATATATTGTTTTGCAAGGAAAAGCTATATTTTTAATGCAGAAAAATGATAATAAGACTGTCCAAGATGTTTATTTTGTATTAGCTAAAAAAAACGATGTTGTTATTATTCCCCCTGAATATGGTCACGTTACTTATAATGCTTCTTTAAAAAGAAAATTAAAAATAGCTAATTGGGTTTCTAAAAAATGTACTAATGAATATGTTTTTTTTGAGAAAATGCAAGGAGCCTGCTATTTTTTAACTAAAAACGGTTGGATAAAAAATATAAAATATAAAAAAATACCAAAATTAAGACAAGAAATGCCTTTTAAAAAAATGCCCGAAAGTCTTGATTTTTTAAAACATGAAAAACCTTAAAGTTGTTTCTTTGGGAGGATTAGGAGAAGATCG
>JAQUNM010000015.1 GCA_028717605.1 Minisyncoccota bacterium | reverse complement strand
TACTAAGGGTTGATTTTAATGTTCCTATTGAAAAAGGGATTATTTTGGATGATTTCAGAATTCAAAAAAGTTTATCAACCATTAAATACTTAATAGAGCAAAAAGCTAAGGTTATTTTAATGAGTCATTTAGGAAATCCTGGAGAAAAAATGGATCCTATTTTTAATTATTTAAGAAAAATATTAAAGATAGAAAAAGCCTTAGATTGTATTGGGGAAGAAATAGTTGAAAAAACAAAAGAACTCGAACCTGGCACTTGTTTACTTTTAGAAAATCTTAGAAAGTATGAAGAAGAAACAAAAAATGACAGAGAGTTTTCTAAAGAATTAGCAAAGCTCGGAGATATTTATATTAACGAAGCTTTTAGTTGTTCTCATAGATTGCATTCATCTATTGTTGGTATCACTGAGTTTTTGCCTTCTGGTTGCGGTTTTTTATTAGAAAAGGAAGTAAGGATTTTATCTAAAGCAATAGAAAATCCACTTAAACCCTTAGTTTGTATTATTGGTGGAGTGAAAATAGATACTAAAATAAAACTAATTAAAAATCTTTTAAAAAAAAGTGATGAATTAATTTTGGGCGGAGAACTAGCTAATACTATTTTAAGAGTACAAGGAATATGTATTGGCGAATGGCCAGAAGAAAAAATAGTTAATCAAATTCAAAGTATTGATTTAAGTCAAAAAAAAGTTCATTTACCAGTAGATGTTCTAGCTTCTCCTGATAAATCAGGTAAAATTTACGTTAGAGAGTCTTCTTTAGCCAAAGTTAGAAAAGATGAATTATTATTAGATATTGGGCCAGAATCAATTAAGCTTTTTTCTCAAATTATTAAAAAAGCAGAAACAATTATATTGGCTGGTCCTTTAGGGTATTTTGAAAATCCTTTATTTGAAAAAGGAACCAAAGAAATAGCTAAAGCTATTATTAAAAATAATTCTGCTTATAAAATAGCCGGAGGAGGGGATACTTTGTTTTCTCTTTCAAAATTTGATTTAGAAAGAGGTTTTGATCATATATCAACTGGTGGAGGAGCAATGTTAGCTTTTCTTTCCGGAGAAAAATTACCTGGTTTAATTGCCTTAGAAAATGAAGATAAAAAACTTAGATAAAGCAGCTAAAAGAATTCAAAAAGCTGTTAAAAATAAAGAAAAAATAATTATTTATGGCGATTCTGATTTAGATGGAATAGCCTCGGTTATTATTGCTAAAGAAGCAATAATAAATTTAAAGGGAAATATTGTTAAAATTTGTTTTCCTAAAAGAGAGCAAGGCTATGGCATTAATAAAGAATCTTTACAAGGAATTAAAAAACAAGCTCCCGCTCTTTTAATTGCTTTTGATTTTGGTATAAGTAATTTTGAAGAAGTAAAATTAGCTAATGAGTTTGGTTTTGAAGTAATAATTATAGATCATCATCAAATATTAGATAAATTACCAGAACCAGCTATCATAGTAAATCCCAAACAAACAGGAGATAAATATTTATTTAAAGAATTAGCTGCAGCTGGTCTTTCTTATTATTTGGCTTTAGAGCTTTTAAAAAATACCAAGAGTTTAAAGAATGGGTTTTTAGAATTAGCTGCTTTAGCTACTATTTCTGATATGATGCCCATTGAAAAAGATAATAAAGAAATTGTTTTTCAGGGGTTAGATCTGGTTTATTCTAGTTGGCGACCAGGTATTCAAGCCCTATTAAAGGTTTTTGAAAAAGAATATGGTTTAGTTAAAATTAATAAAATTAATTCTTTATTGAATATTAGAGATAATACTCAAGAATATCCTATTGCTTATACTTTATTAACCTGTTCTGACAAGAAAAAGGCAGAAGAAATAGCTAAAGACTTGTTTAAACAAAGCGTTGAAAAAAAAATAAAGATAAAAGATATTTTATTGGACGTTGAAGAAAGAATGGAAAAAAAATCTTTACCAATCGTTTTTGAAGGAGATAAGTCTTGGGAGCTTCCTTTATTAGGGACAGTAGCATCTTTAATTGCTAACAAACACTCAAAGCCTGTTTTTTTATATAAAGATAAAGATAAGATTCAAGGAGTAATTAGAGCAACTCAAGGGTTTGATGTAGTAAAAGCTATGAAACAAAGCGCTGATATTTTAAAGGATTATGGTGGTCATGCTAGAGCCGCTGGTTTTTCCCTTGATAAGGAAAATCTTAAAAAATTTTATAATAATTTAATAAAATATTATTCATGAAAAATATAATTATATATACAGATGGAGGTTCAAGGGGCAATCCTGGTAAGGCAGGAATTGGGGTTGTTTTTTGTAATGAAAAAGAACAGGCAATTAAAAAATATGGTGAATTTTTAGGAGACAAATTAACTAATAATGAGGCCGAATATGGAGCAGTTATCTTTGCTTTAAAAAAATTTAAATCTTTGTTTTCTAAAGAGTTAGCTAAAAAAACAGACATAGAGATAAGGTCTGATTCTGAGCTTTTAGTTAAGCAATTAAGCGGACAGTATAAAGTTTTAGATTCTAAAATCCAAAAACTTTTTTTAGAAGTTTGGAATTTAAAGTTTGATTTTAAATCTGTAAAATTTAAGTTAATAAAGAGAGAAAAAAACATAGAAGCTGATAAATTGGTTAATGAGGCTTTAGATAAGCAAGACTTATTAAAGTTATTTTGATCCTTTAACAAAAAAACTGCTTAATAAAAAGCAGATTTTTTGTGTCTGGTAGACTATAAGCCGAATTCTGTATTAGGTGATCATCTATCTAGCCTTATAATTACTCATAAGGTCAGGCGAACTACTTTTAACAGGTCTTCGAGTTGTAACCCAATTTCCTGCTTTGTTCTTGCACTCAATAAGGATTTAGCCGTTTCAGCCTGACATTACTGTCAGGATCATCTTTTTTCAAAGATGCCTTTTTCTTTCGATTAAGGCGTTTCTGTTCGCACCTCTAGTCTTGCGACTGACGGTTGTTAACCGCTATTTTTTTAGATCCTTTAAGGGAAATAAGTGTTCGGACTTTCCTCTCTTTTTACAAAGAGCGATCACTCGTCTACCAGACATATTTATTATAATAAGAGACTATTTTTTGTCAATAAAAAACCCCAGCTAAAATTATGCACTGGGGTTTTTTTTAAAACTAGAATAATTCTTTACTCTTATTTTGTAGCTTAATAGACCTTCTTTTAATCCATTGTTAAACCAAGCTTTTAAATTCTTTTCTTCTATAATTCGAGCGATTAATTTTCCAATATCCTGAGCTTCTTTTGGCTTAATATAGCTAGCTCTTAAAATTCCCTTAGAGCCAGTTTCGTGCCTTTTTGTTTTTCTTGGCTTAAGCCAAAACATAATGAGAAAATAAGTAGCCCTTTCTTCAATAATAACTTTTGCGTCCCAATTATTATTTTGAGATAAAAAATAATCTATGGTCATTTCTGCTCTTTTTGCTTCATTGGCAATAAAAGAAAAAACTTTTTCCCAATCTGGTCTTATTCCATTAAGCATTTTATCCTCCTTTATTATAAAAGTGCAAGATTAGTGTAAAACAGAAAACGTTATTTGTCAATGTTGATTTGCTAAAAAAGAAAAAAAATACTAGAATAGATTATCTATGTTAAGAAAAATTTCTAATTCTGAAAGCAAATCAGTTACTTTTAGTGCTATTATTTTAGCTGTAGGAGGGCTAATAAGTAGAATACTGGGTTTATTAAGAGATCGTCTTTTAGCTGGACGAATCGGGGCAGGCCAAGAACTAGATATTTATTTTACTGCTTTTAGAATACCTGATTTTGTATATGGCATTTTAATTGCCGGTGGAATAGTTTCTGTTTTTTTACCTGTTTTTGCTGAATATTTTAAAAAAGAAAGAGCTAATGAATTAACTAATTATGTTCTAAATGCTTTTTTAGTTATTTTAATAATTATTTGTGCTGTTTTAGCTATTTTTACTGGTCCTTTAATAAGCCTTATTGCTCCTGGTTTTTCTGCGTCAGCTAAGGCAGCAACTGTTTTACTTACTAGAATAATGTTTTTAAGTCCTATTTTTTTAGGATTGTCTAGTATATTCTCTGGAATTTTACATTATTTTAACAGGTTTTTAATTTATTCCTTAGCTCCTATTTTATATAATCTAGGAATTATATTTGGTATTTTATTTTTATATCCTTTATTTGGTACCTTGGGTTTAGGTTATGGGGTGATCTTAGGGGCTTTATTACATCTTTTGATCCAAATACCAGCTGTAAAAAGTACTGGCTATTTTTATAAGCCTTTATTAAATTTTTCTTTTCCAGGATTAAGTAAAATGTTTAGGTTAATGATACCTAGAACTTTGGGCATGGCCGCTAATCACATTAACCTTATTATTATTACTGCTATTGCTTCTTTTTTGGCCGTTGGTAGTATTTCTGTTTTTAATTTTGCTAATAATTTGCATTATTTTCCAATAGGTATTGTTGGTTTTTCTTTTGCTATTTCTTCTTTTCCTATTTTTTCTAAATTTTTTGTTAATGGTCAAAAAAAAGAATTTTTTGATAATTTTTCTTCTTCTATAAGACAAATTATTTTTTATATTTTGCCTTGTGCTTTCTTAATGTTTATTTTAAGAGCCCAAATTGTTAGATTAGTGTTAGGAACCGGACAATTTGATTGGTCAGCTACTAGGTTAACGGCTGCTAGTTTGGGTATTTTTTCTTTAGCCATTATAGCTGGTAGTTTAATTCCTTTGTTAACTAAAGCCTTTTTTGCGATGCAAGATACCAAAACTCCTCTTTTGATTAGCTTAATTAGTGTTATTTTTAATACGGTTTTTTCTTTTTATTTTGTTCATTTATTAGGTTTTTCTAATATATTTTCTAGGTTTTTAATTAATTTATTAAAATTAGAAAGTTTAAGGGATATTCAGGTAATCGCCCTGCCCTTGTCTTTTTCTTTGATTACTGCTTTACAAGCTATACTTTTGTTTTGTTTTATTATAAAAAAAATAGGAAACTTTAAATATCAAGAAATATATTATTCTTTTTTTAAAAATTTTTTAGCTATTGTTCTAACTATTCCTTATATTTATCTATCTTTATATATATTAGCTTCAATGGTAAATATGCAGAGCTTTTTAGGAATTTTAATTCAAGCTAGTTTAGCTTTATTTATTGGTCTTGTTCTTTACATAGCTTTTGCTTATATTTTTAATTCAAAAGAACTTTCTTTGTTAAAAAGTTCATTTATAAAACAGTTTAAAAAATGATTAATAAAAAGATTCATAATTTTGCTATAATGGCCCATATTGATCACGGAAAGTCAACTTTAGCTGATAGATTTTTAGAAATAACTAATACTGTTTCTAAAGATAAAATGAAAGATCAATATTTAGATTCAATGGATATTGAAAGAGAAAGGGGAATTACTATTAAAATGCGACCTTGTCGGATGGATTATAAAGGAGAAATTGTTAATTTAATTGATACTCCTGGTCATGTTGACTTTTCCTATGAGGTTTCTCGAGCTTTAGCAGCTGTAGAAGGAGCTGTTCTTTTAATAGATGCCTCTAAGGGGGTTCAGGCTCAAACTTTGGCTAATTTAGAGCTAGCTAAAAATTTAATTATTATTCCTGTTTTGAATAAAATTGATTTAGCCGAAGCTCAGGTCCAAGAAAGTTTAGTTCAAGTATCAAAACTTTTAAACACCAAAGATATTTTACAAATTTCAGCTAAAAAGGGGATTAATATTGAAAAAGTATTAGATGCGGTTTTGCAAGAAGTTCCAGAACCAACAATAGACTTAGAAAAACCATTTAAGGCTTTAATTTTTGATTCTGTTTATGATTCTTTTAAAGGGGTCATAGCTTATATCAGGGTATTTCAAGGAAAAATTAAGGTAAATGATAAAATATTTTTAGCTGCTTCTAAAACAGAAACAAAGATAAAAGAATTAGGTTATTTTAATCCAGATTTTTTTCCTCAAACAGAATTAAAGGCTGGAGAAATAGGATATATTGCTACTGGGATTAAAGAACCAGGCAAGGTCAAAATAGGAGATACTATTTTGAATAATTCTGAAGAAAAACCATTAGCAGGATATAAAGAACCAGAACCAATGGTTTTTGCCAATATTTATCCTCAAGATCCAAACGAGTTCACTGCCTTAAAGGAGGCATTGCAAAAGTTAAAATTAAATGATCCTTCTTTAGTTTTTGATTTACAAAATAATGAAGCCCTAGGTAGAGGATTTAGATGTGGTTTTTTGGGCACCTTACATATTGAAATTGTTTCTCAAAGATTAGAGAGAGAGTTTGGTCTAGAATTAGTTATTTCTACACCCTCTGTTGTTTATAAAATAATTGATAAAAAGGAAAAAGAAAGATTAGTTTATTCTCCAACTGAATATCCTGATCAATATTTGAGAGCTGAAGAACCTTGGGCAGAATTAAAAATAATAGTTCCTTCTGTGTATTTGGGTAAAATAAATGAAGTTTTACAATCTGTTGAAGGTAGATACATTCAAACCGATTATTTAGGAGATAAGGTAATTATTATTTTTGAAACTCCTTTGAGAGAAATTATTAAAGATTTTTATGAAAAAATAAAAGGAACTACTCAGGGTTATGCATCTTTACATTATCGGGTTATGGGTTTCAAACCAGGCAAGCTAATAAAAATGGAAATTTTAATAGCTGGAAAATTAGAGACAGCTTTTTCTAGAATTATTCCAGAAAACAAAATGTTTGAAGAAGGGAAAAAAGTAGTTAAAAAATTAAAAGAGATTTTACCTAGTCAACAATTCGCCGTTGCTCTTCAGGCAATAGTTGGGGGAAGAATTATAGCGAGAGAGACTATTTCTAGTAGGAGAAAAGACGTTACTGCTCCTTTATATGGGGGTGATTATAGTCGAAAAAGGAAACTTTTAGAAAGACAAAAAAAGGGTAAAAAAGAATTAAAAGAAAAAGGGAAAATTAAAATTCCCCCTGATGTTTATTTTAAAGTTTTCAAAGCTTAAGATAAATGTTAAAATAAAGACATTAAGCTGGTCATTAACATACTAAGGACGATTATAGAAACGACACAGATTAAAATAATTTTAGCTACTTTTCTATTCATATTCTTTATATAACATGAAAAATAAGAAAAAACAAATTACTCTAAACACAATTCTGACTTGTTTAATTTTACTCTTAATCGTTGTTTTTTTATTCTTGAATAATTTAAGAATCTATAGGAAAAGAGCAGAACTTTCTTCTATAATTGGACAATTAGAAGACAAAAAGAAAGAGCTAGAAGATAAAAAGAAAGAGTTAGAGGAAAAAATAGATGGAATTTATACTCAAGAGTACTTAGAAAGAATAGCTAGAGAACAATTAAGTTTAGTTAAACCAGGAGAACAAGTAGTTGTAATTCAAGAACTAGAACAAGAAGAGGAGGAAGAAGAAAAGAAAACAAGTTTTTGGGATTTTAAATGGCTTTTTAAGTAGGCGAGGTTGGTATAATGGTATTACGTAACCTTCCCAAGGTTGAAAAGCGGGTTCGATTCCCGTACCTCGCTTGATTTGATTTTTAGGGATAATATGTTATTTTAGAATATATGTTACAAGAAATATTAAATTGGCTCTTAGTTCATGGATTAAAGATTTTGACAATAATTATCGTTGCTTTTTTATTAAAGAAATTTTCTATTGTTTTTATTGAAAAATTAATTAAAAGACTAATAGTTTCTGATGCTTTCACCTCTAAAGCAGCTGAAAAGAAAAGAGAAAATACTTTAATACGTATTTTTTCTACATTTTTAAATCTTTTAATTATTATTTTTTCTATTATAATGGTAATTCAAGAGCTTGGTTTTGCTGTTGCTCCATTACTGGCAGCCGTTGGGGTAGCTGGAGTGGCTTTTGGTTTTGGTGGTCAATATTTAATTAAAGACTTAATATCTGGGTTTTTTATTATTATAGAGAATCAATATAGAATAGGAGACGTAGTTAGTATTGGTAGTGTTTGTGGAATAGTCGAAGATATTACCCTAAGGATGACTACAGTTAGAGATTTAGATGGAGGGGCTCACCATATTCCTCATGGAGAAATACATCAAGTTAATAATCTTTCTAAAAAATTTAGTCGAGTTAATTTAAACATAGGTATTTCATATAAATCTGATTTAGAAAAAGTTATTTTAGTAATTAATAAAGTTGGTAATGATTTAGCTAAAGACCCTGAGTGGAAAGAATATATTTTAAAACCTCCCCAATTTTTAAGAGTAGATAATTTTGCTGATTCAGCTATTATTATTAAAATTTTGGGAGAAACTCAACCAATTCATCAATGGGCGGTAACCGGCGAATTAAGAAAAAGAATTAAAATAGCTTTTGATAAAAATGGGATTGAAATTCCTTTTCCCCAGATGGTTGTTCATAAGCCAGCATAGCTCAGTGGTAGAGCAGCTCTTTCGTAAAGAGAAGACCAAAGGTTCAAATCCTTTTGCTGGCTTTTAAATTTATTTTATGTTAAATTATTAATATGCAAGAGCAAATCCAAAATATTCAAAACAGAATCCATCACTTGATGGACTGTCTTTGACTTGGCTAAAAAGAAAAAAAAACTAGAAGAGTTAGAAAAAGAATCTTTAAAAAATGATTTTTGGACAGATCAAGAAAGAGCAGGTAAAATAATGCAAGACATTAATGATTTATCTCAAGATATTAAATTTTTTCAAGAAATAGAAAAAGAAAACAAAGACCTAAAAGAACTTTATCAGTTATTAGACTCAGGGGAAGAATTACAGCAGAGAATTAATGAACTGGACAAAAAGATTAAAGACAAAGAATTAGAAACCTTTTTATCCGGTAAGTACGATAAAAATAATGCTATTTTACAAATTTTTTCTGGAGCAGGGGGAGTTGATTCTCAAGACTGGGCAACTATGCTTTTGCGAATGTTTCAAAGATATGCTGAGAAAAAAGGATTCCAAACTACTGTTTTGGATCAGTCTTTTGGAGAAGGAGTCGGACCAGAAGGAAGAATAGGAATTAAGTCAGCCATCTTAGAAGTCAAGGGAAAACCAGCTTACGGTCTTTTAAAAAAAGAAACAGGAGTTCATAGATTAGTCAGAATTTCTCCTTTTTCGGCTAAAAAGTTAAGACATACTTCTTTTGCTTTAGTAGAAGTTTTACCTCAATTACAAGAAAAAGATAAGAAAGAACTTGAAATTAAACCAGAACATATTAAAATAGAATCATTAAAAGCATCAGGTCCAGGAGGCCAAAATGTAAATAAAAGAGAAACAGCAGTAAGAATTATTCATTTGCCCACTAATATAGTTGTGGGGTCCCAGTCAGAAAGATCTCAATTAATGAACAGACAAAAAGCAATGGATATTTTATACGCTAAGCTTTATCAAAGACAAAAAGAAAAAGAAAAAGCAGAATTAAAACAAATAAAAGGAGATAATATTTCAGCGAGCTGGGGGAATCAAATAAGATCATATGTTTTGCACCCTTACAAACAAGTAAAAGATCTAAGAACAAATTTAGAAATCAAAGATCCAGAGTATGTTTTAGATGGTAATTTAGATGAGTTTATAAAACAAGAAATTAGAATAAAATGATAGCCTTACATCAAGTTAGCAAAATATATTCTTCTAGGCAGAAATCAGGTCCACCTACTATTGCCTTAGATAATGTTTCTTTTTCTGTTGATAGAAAAGAATTCGTTTCTTTAGTTGGAAGATCGGGTGCTGGTAAAACTACTCTTTTAAAATTAATTATAGCTGAAGAAAGACCAACTAAAGGTAAGATTTTTTTTGACAGTAAAGATATTTCTAAATTAAAAAGATTCCAAATTCCTTATTTGAGAAGAAAGGTAGGGGTGGTTTTTCAAGATTATAAACTTTTTCCCAAAAAAACAACCTATGAAAACATTGCTTATGTTTTGGAAATTATGGGAAAAAAAGATGAAGAAATTTCTTGGGAAGTTTCTCAAGTTTTAGAAATTGTTGGTTTAAAAAACAGGGCTTATAATTTTCCCAGTGAACTTTCAGGTGGAGAAAAACAAAGAGTAGCCATAGCTCGAGCTTTGGTTCATCGCCCAGATGTTATTTTAGCCGATGAACCAACTGGTAACTTAGATCCATATAATACATTTGAAATAATTAGACTTTTAAACAAAATATACGAAATGGGAACAACTGTTATTTTAGCTACCCACGATAGAGAATTAATTAATATTTTAAAAAAAAGAGTAATTACCCTAGAAGAAGGCAAAGTAATTAGGGATGAACAAAGAGGAAGATTTATATTATAAATATATGTTTAATTCATTAAAAAGAGTTATCCAAGCAGGTTATAAGTCATTTTCTAGAAATATTGGTTTAAGCCTAGCCACTGTTTTTATAATGATTTTAGTTTTGATTCTTTTAACTTTTTTGTTTTTGTTAAGACCAACAGCTGATATTTTAATTCAAGGATTTGAAGAAAAAATAGATATTTCTGTTTATTTCAAAGAATATGTTTTAGGAGAAGATGTTTTGAGTATTAAAGAATCAATTAAAGAAAATCCAGACATAAAAGAAATAGAGTATATTTCTAAAGAGCAAGCCTTAGATGCTTTTGAACAAAGACACAAAGACAACCCTGTTATAATGGAATCTTTAAAAGAAATAGGATTTAATCCTTTTGTGGCCTCTTTAAGCATTAAAGCAACTGAAATAGATAAATATGAACAAATAGCTGAATATCTAGAAGCTTCTCCTTACGCTACTTTAATTGACAACATTGATTTTTTTGAAAGAAGAACAGTTATAGAAACAGTAGCTTCATTGAACGAAAGTATTAAAAGCACCCTTTTTATTTTCATTTTTATTCTAGGAATGATAGGTTTTCTGGTTGGTTTCAACACCATTAAAATGGGAATTTATTCTTTAACCGAAGAAATAAAAGTAATGAAACTAGTGGGAGCATCTAATTGGTTTGTTAGAGGACCTTTTTTAATCCAGGGTATAATTGTAGGAGGAATAGCTGCTTTAGCTGCTCTTTTAATAACTCTTCTTTTGTCTTATGGTTTTGACACTAGAGTACAATTTTTTATTCCTGAAATTTCTATTTTTAACTTATTTACTAATAATTTTTGGTCAATAGTTTTACTTCAATTTGGAGCAGGAATAGGTTTGGGAATATTCTCTAGTATTATAGCTATAAGGAAATATTTAGAAGTTTAGTTTTGCCGGGTCGTCTAATGGTAGGACGCATTCCTCTGGAGAATGTTATCTTGGTTCGAATCCAGGCCCGGCAGTTGGTTAAGTCCAAAAAGTCGTCATTTTTTTAGTAGAATAAAGAAAAATAGATGAACCTATGAAAGAAAAGACAAAAACTATCGAAAAAATGTAAAAATAATATGCAAAAAGATTTTACAAAGAATTTTATAAAGGGAAAAATAGGGGAGATTATTTTCGATCAAATGTTTAAAGAAGAGGGGAGTTTTATTGTTATTCCTTTTGGTTATGAAAGAATGATCCCAGAGCTTGCACAATATGCGTCTGAAGCAGATTATCAAGAAGTGATTGACAACATAAGAAGCGCACCAGATTTTGCATTAGTTTCTCAAAATAGAAAAGAAGTATTTCTTATTGAAGTAAAATATAGATCAAGAGTGAATATAGAAGAATTAAAAAAGACTGCTAATAAGATACAAAAAAGATGGAAGTTAATTTGGATGTTTATATGTACTCCCAGTGGATTTTATTTTAACAAAACAACAGATCTTATAAAAAATGAAAAACTTACCCCCTTAGGAGAAAACTGGATATGTCAAGAAGAGCAAGAAAAATACTTAAAACTTTTAAATAATTTTATTAAAAATTAAAAATAAATTTAAATACTTGTTTTATGATAAAACAAGTTCTAATATAGGCTAGTATTTATAGTTAATTTACGTTAATTAGATA
>JAQUNM010000014.1 GCA_028717605.1 Minisyncoccota bacterium | reverse complement strand
AATAACCAGCAGTCAGACTGTGGGGGCTAAGCTCCATGGTCAAAAGGGAAACAGCCCAGACCTTAATCTAAGGTCCCTAAATTAAACTAAGTGCAAATCAAGGAAGTAAAATTTCCTTTGATAGCTCGGAGGTTAGCTTAGAAGCAGCTATCCTTTAAAAAATGCGTAATAGCTTACTAGCTAAGGAATTTTGCGCCGCAAATTTACGGGGCTAAGTTTAATACCGAAGATAAGGCAAAACATTTTTAATGTTTTGGGTAGGGGAGCGTTCTTAATGCAATGAAGCTAAATTGTAAAGTTTAGTGGAGTGTTAAGAAGTGAGAATGTTGGCACGAGTAACCACAATGCAGGTGAAAGCCCTGCACACCGAAAACCTAAGGTTTCCTTAGCAATGACAATCATCTAAGGGTTAGGCGGACCTAAGGGGTAGCTGAAAAGCGAACCCGATGGACAGCCGGTTAATATTCCGGCCCTAGTTATATAATTTTAAATTGTGACGGAGTTTAGTAGTCTAGGCAGATTATTGGATTTCTGTTGCTATTCTGAGATTTTTCAAGGAATAGCAAAATATTAGGCTTTGGCTTAATAAATTTAGATGAGCAAGCTTCCTAGAAAAACTTTTTAAATTTATTGTATAACTATCCGTACCGAAAACCGACACAGGTGGGTTAGTGTAAGAGTACTAAGGTGAACGAGTGAAAGCTCCTGAAGGAACTCGGCAAAAAAGCAGGCGTAAGTTCGCAATATGCCTTCCCTAAGAAATTAGGGCGCAGCGAAAGTTCCCCTGGCGACTGTTTACCAAAAACACAGATCCCTGCTAACTCGTAAGAGGATGTATAGGGGTTGAGGCCTGACCAGTGCTGGAACGTTAACAGTTGCGGTTATTATTCTTCGGAGTAATAGCTGACGACTCGAAGCGCCAGTGAACGTCGGCAGTAACTATAACTGTCCAAAGGTAGCGTATTCCCTTGCCGGGTAAGTTCCGGCCCGCATGAAAGGCTTAACGACTAGGGGACTGTCTCCAGGAGTTGCTCGGTGAAAATGCAGTACCGGTGAAGATGCCGGTTACCTGCGGCTAGACAGAAAGACCCCAGAAGGTTTACTATAGTTTAGTATTGGGTTTTGGTTTTGAATGCGTAGCGTAGGTGGTAGACTTTGAAATTTTACTTTCGGGTAGAATGGAGTCGTCAATGAAACACCACTCTTTTAAGGCCTTAATTCTAATTTTTGTATCAGCAAGATAACAGTACTTGACAGGTAGTTCAAGTGGGGCCCTTGCCTCCTAAAAAGTAATGGAGGCGTTTAAAGGTTGGCTAACTCCGGATGGAAATCGGAGTGATAGGGTAAAGCCATATGCCAGCTTTACTGCAAGGAGGATATTCCGCGCAGTTGGGAAACCAGAACTTAGTGAACCGATGGATTTTAATAGAAAATCCAGAGATCATCAGTCAAAACTTACTCTGGGGATAACAGGCTAGTAGAGCCCGCGAGTCCATATCAACGGCTCTGTTCGGCACCTCGATGTCGGCTCAGCGCATCCTGGGGGTGGAGAAGCTCCCAAGGGTTTGGCTGTTCGCCAATTAAAGCGTTACGTGAGCTGGGTTCAGACCGTCGTGAGACAGGTTGGTCCTTATCTACCGCAGGCGTTAAATCTTGAGGGAACTTCTCATTAGTACGAGAGGACCGTGAGGAACTAACCTCTGGTGTACCAGCTGTTTTGCCAAAAGCATTGCTGGGTAGCTAAGTTAGGAAGGGATAAGCGCTGAAAGCATATAAGCACGAAACCCGTCCCAAGATTAGGATTTATAGACTTCTCAAAGATTATGAGTTTGATAGGCTGCAAGTGTAAGGACAGTAATGTCTTTAGCTGAGCAGTACTAATAAGTCTACGCAACTTTATTTTTTCTGTTTCTTAATAAGACAAGAGCTTGGTTGATAGTTGATAAATTGTAGGTATTATAAGGAAGCTATGCTGAAAGTGCTCCACCCGTTCCCATTCCGAACACGGAAGTGAAATCTTTCGAGGCCGATGATAGCGCTTTGCGCAAAAGTAGGTAGCTTCCCTATAATGTCTATAATTTGAAAGCCCTTTTACAGGGCTTTTATTTTAAGCTATAATACAATCATGAAAACTTCTAATAAGGTTTTAATAATTATTTTATTTTGTTTTTTATTTTTAAATTTTTTTCAAAAACAAACAAAATCTTTTTTTTATAATATTTCTTCACCAATACAAAATTATTTTTGGCAAAAAGGTCAGGGTTTTTTTTCCTATTCAAGAACAATAATTAAAATTAGTTCATTTAAAGAAAGAATGGAAATCTTGGAAAAAGAAAACCGAGAATTGAAAATAGAAAATATTTTTTTAAAAGAATTAGAAAAAGAAAATCAAACTTTAAAAGATGCTTTTAAAATAGGACTAGAAAAAGAGTTTCAATTAAGTTTGGTTAGAGTAATCTCTAAACAAAACGATTTTTTATTAATAAATCAAGGTAAAAAACAAGGAATAAAAGAAAATTTACTAGTTATTACTCAAGAAAAAGTATTAGTAGGGAAAATAATTGAAGTTTTTGATAATCAGGCTAAAATAATGATGATAACTCATCAAGAAAGTAGTTTTGAGGGAGAAATTTTAGAAAAAAATATTACTGGGTTAGTGTCAGGTAAAAACTTAAACTTTGTTTCTGTTGAAAAAGAAGTAGAAAAAGGAGATATTATAACTAGTGGAAAATTTTTAGTAGGAAAGGTTTCTCAGGTAATTAAAAAAGACGTTGAGCCTTTTTTAACTATTAATATTGAGCCTGATTTTGATATAGGTTCATTAAATTATTTATTTATAATCAATGATTAAGTATTTTATTAGTCTATTATTTTTTTATTTTTTAACTATCTTTCAAGTAAGCTTTTTAGCTGATAGGTTTAATCTAGTTTTTTTAATAGTTATTATATGGAGTTTTATAGAAAAAAGAGAGAATAATCTAGCTTTTTTTAATGCTTTAATAGGTGGTTTTTTTCTTGATATTTTTTCTGATAAATTTATTGGTTTTAATGTTTTAATTTTAATAGTTTTAACATTATTAATAAAAAATTTTATAATAAAACATGTTCGAATCCCGTTTATCGAAAAAATTTAAAATAAAGAAAACCCCAAAAACATTAGAGCCAAATGAAATTTTTTTGGATACTTTGGCTCAAAAAAAAGAAGAAGAAATGGGGATTTCTAATCAGAGAAGAGAAATTCAGCTTTCTCGTAACAAATTCTTGGCTTTATTTTCCTTTTTCTCTCTTTTTATTATTTTTCTTTTTGTAAGTTCTTTTTACTATCAAATTATTAGAAACGATGATTTTAAGGTTTTAGCTAACCAAAATCAATACATTACTAATTATTTAACAGCTAGCAGGGGAGTGATTTACGATAATTCGGGCAATCAATTAGTTTCTAATAAGGTGATATTTAATCTTTATATTGAAACAGAAAAAACTTCAAAGAAAGATTTAAAAACATTAGCCGACATATTAAAGCAAGATATTGATTCAGATAGTCTTTTTTTAATAGAAAATATTGATATTGAAACTTTGATTTTAATTGAATCTTTTAATTTTCCTTTTGTTTATTATGAGCAATCTTTAATTAGAGAATACAAAGATCCTGAAATTTTTTCTCACATAATAGGATATATTGGCAAGATAAGTCAACAAGAATTAGCGGTTTTACCAGAATATTCTTTACAAGATTATGTAGGAAAAATGGGGATAGAAAAGTATTATGATAATTATTTAAAAAAAATACCTGGAAAAGTTTTAATAGAAAGGGATAGTTTAGGGAACATTTTGTCTGAAAAAAAAGTTTCTGACTCTCAACCAGGCTATAATTTAGAGTTATGGATAGACGCTGAATTACAAGTTAAATTATATACTGAATTAGAGAAAACAATGAATCAAGTTGGATCAGTTAAAGCATCAGCTATAGCTATTGATCCTAGAACAGGAGGAATATTAGCCTTAGTTAGTTTACCGGGATTTAATAATAATTTTTTTTCAGATAATAATCAAAAAATGATTCAACAAGTTTTACAAGATCCTCAAAAACCTCTTTTTAATCGAGCAATTAGTGGTCTTTATGCAGTAGGCTCTACTATTAAACCTTTAACCGGTTTAGCTGCTCTACAAGAGAACATTATTTCGTCAGAGAAAAAAATTGATTGTAAGGGACAAATAAATATTTCTCATCAGTATAATCCTGAGATAACTTATACTTTTAGAGATTTAAGAGTCCATGGCTTAACAGATATTCAAAAAGCTATTGCTGAATCATGTAATGTCTATTTTTATACAATAGGTGGTGGCTATGAGCAGCAAAAAGGATTAGGCGTTAATAAAATAAAAGAATATCTTGAGTATTTTGGTTGGTCAAAAAAAACCAACATTGATCTGCCAGGAGAACAGCAAGGATTTATTCCTTATCCTGAATGGAAACAAGAAGTCAAAAAAGAGAATTGGTGGACAGGAGACACCTATAATCTTTCTATTGGTCAAGGAGATATTGGTATTACCCCCTTGCAAGTAGTTAATTCTTTTTCTATAATAGCTAATAAAGGGACTCTTTATTCTCCCAAAATTGTAAAGAACATTTCAGATCAAGATAAAAATATAATAAAAGAAATAAAGCCAGAAATAATATCGCAAGATTTATTTTTAGAAAAGAATATAGAAATTATTAGGCAAGGAATGAGAAAAGCAGTAACTGGAATAGGAGCTCCTAATGCCTCAGCTACTATTTTACAATCTTTACCAGTTACTTGTGCAGCTAAAACAGGAACAGCTCAAACCCCCAAAAATGATCTATATCATAATTGGATTACTGTTTTTGCTCCTTATGATAATCCAGAAATCGTCTTAACCGTTTTGATAGAGGAAGTACAAGGTCTTCAATTAGCATCTTCAGTAGTTGCTAAAGAAACCTTAGAATGGTATTTTAAAGAATATGATTACTAAAAAAGGGTTAGAAAAACTTAAAAATGAAGTAAAAGAATTAAAAAAACAAAGAAAAGAAATAAAAGAGAGAATTAAAAGGGCTGCTGCATATGGTGATCTAAAGGAAAACTCCGAATATCATGAAGTTAAAGAAGCTCAAGGTTTTTTAGAGGGAAAAATTTTAAAATTAGAAAATTTAATCAAAAACGCAAAAGTAACAGAGAATATTTCAAAGAATATCATTCAAATAGGTTCTGTTATTAAAACAGACAAAGAGAAAATAGAAATAGTTGATTCTTTGGAAGCTGATCCTTTAAATTGGAAAATATCAGCAGAATCTCCTTTAGGTCAGTGTTTTTTGGGTAAAAAAAGAGGGGATTCGGTGGTTTTTCAATCTCAAAAATATAAAATTATAGATATATTATGAAAATATTTATTATAGGTCATAATAATCCAGACGTAGATTCAATAATTAGCTCTATTGTTTTAAAAGATTATTTAGAAAAAACAAAAATGTTTGATTTTGTTGAAGCGAAAAAAACAGCAGAATTAAATAAAGAGACAAAATTCGTTTTAAAATATTTTAAAGTAAAAGAGCCAGAATTAGTTAAAAATATTAAAAACAAAAAAGTTTTTTTAGTAGATCACTCAGGTTATGATGAGTCCATTTTTGGGGTTGAACAAGCAGAGATTGTTGGTGTATTAGATCACCATAAGCTTTCAGGATTAAAAACTCTTTTACCGATTTTTTACAGAGCAGAACCATTAGGAGCTACTAGTAGTATTTTAGCTAAAATGTTTTTAGAAAGAAAAATAATTTTATCAAAAAAACAAGCCGGGCTTTTGTTAGCTGGAATATTATCAGATACTTTAAATCTTTGTTCACCCACTACTACTTTAGAAGATAAAAAAATAGTAAAAATTTTAACCAATATTTCTAAAGAAAACCCTCAAAAATTAGGGAAAAAAATATTGGACATAAAATCAGACATTAAAGATATCTCCACCTTAGAGTTATTACAAAAAGATTATAAAGAATTTAAATCTGGCAAAATAAAGTTTGGGATAGGTGTTTGTGAGCTATTAAATACAGAAAAGGCCAAAGATAGAGATTTTAAGCCATATTTAGAAAAATTAAAAAAACAAAGAAAGGTTGATTTTATTTTTTTTGCCTTAATTGATATCATAAATAATAATACAGAATTATTTTTATTAGAAAAAGAAAAAGAAATAGCGGAAAAGGTTTTTAAAAATAAAACCCAAGGGTCTTATCTTTTTCTTCAAGGTATTTCTTCAAGAAAGAAGCAAATACTTCCACCTTTGGCTAAATTTTTAGAAAAAAATGATTAGAACAAGATTTGCACCATCTCCAACAGGAGTATTACACATAGGAAATGCCAGAACAGCTTTATTTAACTATCTTTTTACCAAAAAGGAAAAAGGTGTTTTTGTATTAAGAATAGAAGACACAGACGAAGAAAGATCTTCTAGTGTTTTTGAAAAAGATATTATAGAAAACTTAAAATGGCTTGGAATTAATTGGGATGAAGGACCATATAAACAAAGCAAAAGAAGAAATATTTACGAAAAATATATTAAACAATTAATAAACGAGGATAAGGCTTATTATTGTTTTTGTTCTCAAGAAGAATTAGCAGCAGAAAAACAATACCAAATGAGCATTGGTCAACCTACTCAATATAACCAAAAATGCAGAAACCTTAGCAAAAAAGAGGTCGAAAAAAAATTACAAGAAAATAAATATATTATTAGATTTAAAACTCCTGAAAAAAAAGTAGAATTTAATGATTTAATAAGAGGGAAAATAGAATTTGATACAAAATTAATTGATGATTTTGCTATTGCTAAAAATCTACAAAATCCTTTATATAATTTTGCCGTAGTAATAGATGATTTTGAAATGGATATAACTCATGTTATCAGAGGAGAAGATCTTTTACCTAATACACCAAAACAGATACTTATCCAGGAAGCCCTAGGTTTTCCTGTAATAAATTTCGCTCATTTACCAGTGATTTTAGGTCCTGATAAGAAAAAGATGAGCAAAAGACATGGAGCAACTGCTATCCAAGAATACAAAGAACAAGGTTATTTGCAAGAGGCTTTAATTAATTTTTTAGCTTTTTTGGGCTGGAATCCTGACTCAGAAAGAGAAATTTATACAATAAATGATTTGTTAAAAGATTTTTCTATTGAAAAGGTTCACAAAGCAGCAGCTATTTTTAATATAGAGAGATTAAATTATCTGAATGGTCTTTATATTAGAAAAAAGAACATTAAAGAATTAACTAAATTGTGCCTTCCTTATATAGATTTGATAGAACCTATTATTAGTTCTGAACAATATCCACCAGCTTACGGTGGTCAACAAATTACTCAAGGGTATAAAATAAAAGAAACAAAAGAAATAATAACATTTGAATATTTAGAAAAAATAATTTCTCTTTATCAAGAAAGGTTGAAAAAAATATCGGAAATTACTGAGTTAACTTCTTATTTTTTTAAAAAACAATTGATATATGATAAGGGATTATTAGCTTGGAAGGGGAGTGCGCCTAATCCTGCTCTTGACATAATAGAATTAAAGTTATTAAATATAAAAGAATGGACTTTTGAAAATTTAGAAAAAATCTTAACTGATTTATCCTTAGAGTATGCTCAAAGTATTAATAAGGACAAAGATAGGGGATATATAATGTGGCCCCTAAGAGCAGCTCTAACAGGTCAAAAATCATCAGCTGGACCTATTGATATAGCTTTAATTTTAGGAAAAGAAAAAACTCTTAATAGAATTAAACAAGCTAAAAAATGAAATTTCTAATACTTATATTAATTATATTAAATACTGGTTTTGTTTTTGCCCTAGAAACAGAAAATATTGATTGGCAAGAAGGTGGACAATTATTTAAAGACGGAGTAAGAGAAGGGGCTCAGGAGTTTTGGGTAAAGTTTAAAGAGTATTTTACTGTTATTTTTTCTTGGATTGGTAATCACCTTAAAGATTTTTGGTTAAATAATATTTGGCCAAAGATTTCTGCTCCTTTATCTAAGGAAATAGATACTAGGAAGAATCAAATTGAAGAAAAGATAGAAGATGTAACTGATAATGTTAAAGAAAGTCTTTTACAAAGGTTTAAAAGGATAATAAGGTATGATTAATAGCATAATAAAGCCTTAGGGGGACTTGACTGTCCCTCTTTATATAATATAATGGAAGTGAGTATAATAACCCAAACACTCGATTTATGCTTAACCAACTAGAAGACTTTCTTCTCTATATTCAAACTAACAATTATTCCCCTGAAACTCTCTATAATTATGAAAGAGATTTAAAAACTTTTGAAAATTTTTTAGAAAAAGAAAACATTTCTTTTGATAATATTGATAAAAGAATAATTGAAAGATATAAAGCTTACTTAGTTTCTAGAGATAGAAAAACAAGCCTTAATAATAATCCTGAAAAATCCCTTTCGGCTGCCTCTATTAATAGAGTGCTTTCTAGTTTACGTGGATACCTAAAATACCTTATTAAAATGGATTATAAGGCCCCTGTAAGCCCTCAGGCAGTAGAATTACTTAGAAAAGAGAGGAAACACCCTAGGGTTGGCGATTTAGCCGATATTATTAAATTAGTAGAATCTCCTAGCGTTTTTGAGAAAAATAAAATAATTGCCCTCAGAAATAGAGCTATAATGGAAACCCTATTCTCTACTGGTTTAAGAATATCAGAATTAGTTAATTTGAAAAAACAGCAGATTGATAAATCAGGAAGAATTTTTGTTAAAGGGAAAGGTAAAAAAGAAAGATTTGTTTATTTGACGGAAAGAGCTCAAAAACATATTAAAAATTATTTAGAGGTTCGGGGATTATCTGACTCCCCTTTTCTATTCGTTCCTTATAGGGGTAAAAATTATAATCAAAAAGATAAAAAAATATCAACTAATTACTTAGAAGAAAAGGTTAAAAAATATAGAGAATTGCTTAGTTTAAATGTTCCAATTACCGTTCATGGTATTAGACATGCTTTTGCTACTTATTTAGCTGAAAGTGGAGCTAATCCAGCAGCTATTCAGATACTCCTAGGCCATGAATCATTAGACACAACTACTAAATATGTTCATGCATCTGATCGTTATGCTCAGAAAATGCATCAAAAGTATCATCCTTTAAAATAGTCTTAATTCTTTCTGATTCTTCTTCTATTAACCTTCCTGTATATTCAGCGTTATGGGTTGAAAACCCTTTATAACTAGATTTTTTTTGATCTAAGTGAAGGCTAATTATATAATCTTGATTTTGCTTTTTAATATAAATATGGAATCTAGGGTAAGGATTTTTTCCAACTGTTCTTACAAAATTAAGCTCAGTTGTTTGAGAATAAGGAGTTATAGTGTAACCTATTTCTCTGGCTAAGTTTAATTGACTTATTCTACTGTTTTTAATAATTAGTTCCATTTATTTACCAAATCTTCTTGAACGAGACGAATATTCTATTAGAGCCTGATCTAAATCTTTTTTAGTAAAATCAGGCCAATATTTTTTAATAAAATAAAGTTCAGAATACGCTATTTGCCAAAGTAGAAAATTAGACAATCGATATTCTCCGCCAGTTCTAATAACTAAGTCAGGACTAGACTTAACCCAAAGATTTTTTTCAATTTCTTTTTCTGTTAGTTTAGAAGCTTTTTTTATTGCTGATATTATTTCTGTTTTAGATCCATATGAAATAGCTAGGTTTAATATTTTTTCATTTTTTTTTGTTTGTGTCTCTGCTTTTTTAATTATTTCTTGTAGTTTTTTGGGTAATCTTTTGATCTGACCAACCACTTTTATTTTAATTCCCTTTTTATTATATTTTTTAATATTTTTTAAAGCCTGATATAAAAGTTTCATTAAATAATTTACCTCTTTTTTTTCTCTATTCCAGTTTTCAGTAGAAAAAGCAAAAATTGTTAATGTTTTTATTCCTTTTTCAAAAGCATACTCCCCTATTTCTTCTACTTTATCAAATCCTTTTTTATGACCAAAAAAAGAAGGAAGGTTTTTTTCTTTAGCCCATCTTCTATTTCCGTCTATAATAATAGCTAAATGTTCTGGTATTTTATTCATATATTTCAATTTCCGGCTTTGCTTGTTCAAATCCGTGTAAAAAGCCAACAGCATAAGCAATTAAGCTAATTAAAATAACCCCTATAATTAGAATAATATCTGATTGATGTTTTTTGACAAAAAGTAATAATTTTGATAACATATAAATATTATGGCAACAACAAAATCAGCTGGAACAACGAAATTGGGTAGAAGTTCTCAACCTAAATATTTAGGTGTAAAACTTTTTTCTGGTCAAAAAGCAAAATCAGGATCAATTATTGTTAAACAAAGAGGAAAAAGGTATGTTCCTGGGAAAAACACTAAAATAGGTTCTGACGATACAATTTATGCTGTTTGTCAAGGAATTATAAATTTTAAAACTACCAAAAAACGTTGTTTTAACGGATCTCAAAAAATTATTAAAATTGTTAACGTATTGCCTGAATAAACCCTTTGAATAAAGGGTGTGGTTTTAATGGTCTTGATTTAAACTCAGGGTGGAATTGAACTGCGATAAAGAAAGGATGATTTTTTATTTCTATAATTTCTGCTAAATTTTTTTCTGGATTAATCCCAGAAAAAACCATTCCTTTTCTTTCTAAAATATTTTTATATTCATTATTAAATTCGTAACGATGTCTGTGTCTTTCAGATATATTTTGTTTTTTATAACACTTAAAAGCCTTAGATTTAGTATTTATAACGCAATTATAGGAGCCTAGTCTCATTGTGTTTCCATAATGCCTCTTTTTTATTAGTTCTTTTTGTTCTGGTAAAATATCTATTATAGGAATACATTTTTTCAAAAATTCAGTAGAATAAGCTTCTTTAATCTTACAAACATTTCTGGCAAACTCAATAATAGATAATTGCATTCCTAAACACAAGCCCAAAAAAGGAATTTTATTTTCACGACAAAATTTAATTACTTTTATTTTTCCTTCTATTCCCCTTGTTCCAAAACCGCCAGGAACTATTATTCCTTGATATTTTTTTAATTCTTTTAATAATTTTGGATTTTTTTCATATGATTCAGCAGAAATCCATTCAATAACAGGTTTTAGATTGTAATAATAACTTGCGTGTTTAATGGCTTCTATAACAGAAATATACGAATCTTTTAAAGAAAATTTTCCTGTTTCAAAATATTTACCCACAATGGCTATTTTAACTTCTTTGCTAGCTGTTTTGTTTTTTTTAACCATTTTCTTCCAATCTTTTAAATCATTCTTCTTGGGTTTTAAATTTAGTTTTTTTAATATTCTATTGCCTAGATTATCTTTTTCAAAATTAATAGGTACTTCATATATTGATTCTATATCAGGGGCTGATATAATGTCTTTTGAAGAAATATTACAAAAAATAGAAAGTTTTTTCTTCCTTACGTCATCTAATATAGTGGTTGCTCTAGCTAAAAGAATATCAGGATGAAGACCAGCAGAATTTAAGGTTCTAACAGCATACTGGGTAGGTTTGGTTTTCATTTCTCCAATGTTTTTTAAAATAGGCAAGAATCCAACTAAAATAAAAAGAATATCTTTTGGATATCTCATTTTCATCATTCGAGCTGCTTCTAAAAAAAGCATATTTTGATATTCCCCTACTGTGCCGCCTATTTCTACTAAAACAAAATCCTTGTTTTTTCCTGCTTTTTTAATTCTGTTTATAACTTCTTCTGGAATGTGAGGTACAACTTCTACGCACCTTCCTTTATATTCTAGATTCCTCTCTTTATTAATTACTGTTTGATATACCCTGCCAGTAGTCATATAATTGCTATCATAGATATTTTCATCTAAAAATCTTTCGTAATTGCCAACGTCTTGGTCACACTCTAAACCATCTTCTGTGACGAAAACTTCCCCATGTTCTATTGGGTTCATTGTTCCAGCGTCAACATTAATATAGGGATCGATTTTAATTGCTGTCACCTTGAATCCTTTAGACTTTAAAATTCTTCCAATAGAAGCGGTAGCAACTCCCTTACCTATACCAGACATTACTCCTCCAGCAACAAAAATAACCTTACTCATGTTTGCTCTGTAATAATTAATTTAATTTCTATTTCTAAATTATGTTCAAGTTTTATTTTTACGGGAAATTCCCCTATTTGGTCAATAGAACTAACTTCTATTTGGCTTTTGGAAATATTAAAGCCTAGTTCTTTTAGTTTTTCCGCTATTTTCTGGGCAGTAATTTTTTCAAACAATTGGTCTTTTTCCCCTGTTTTTACTGATATTTCTATTTCTTGACCATCTAATTTAGAAGCTAATTCTTGAGCTAAGGTTAAATCTTGTTCTATTTTTTTAGTTTGAATTTCTTTTTGTATTTTTAACCAAATCAAAGCTTGTTCAGTTGCTAACTTGGCAAGTTTTTGAGGAAATAAAAAATTTCTAGCATATCCATCTT
>JAQUNM010000013.1 GCA_028717605.1 Minisyncoccota bacterium | reverse complement strand
TTTAAATAAACGGATCATTAATCCCCCCTCTCCCATAAACTCCCCTCTTAAAAATGATTAAAGAAATTGTTTTAAATAATATCTTAAAATCCAACCAAAGGGACCAATTTTCTATATACCAAACATCATATTTAATCCTTTCTTCCCAAGAAAGCAAATTTCTTCCCTGAATTAAAGCCCAACCAGTAATTCCCGGTTTAACCAACAATCTTTTCCTCTGAAAATCGCTGTATTTTTCCACTTGGTATTTGAAAGTAGGTCTTGGACCAACTAAACTCATCTCTCCCCTCAAAACATTTATTAATTGAGGTAATTCATCAATCCCCCATTTTCTTAAAAAATTCCCTATTTTGGTGATTCTTTCATCGTTTTCGGCAACATTATATCCTAGCCCTTCTTTTATTGCTCCCTCTTTCATGGTCCTAAACTTAAATGGGTAAAACGCTTTACTATCTTTGCTAATTCTTTCATACTTAAAAAAAACTGAACCTTTTGAATCTAACTTAATTAAAATAGTGACAATCAAAAACAAAGGACTTAAAATAATTAAGCCAACTAGTGCCCCAAGAAAATCAATTATCCTTTTGATTACTTTTTGAATTTTTTTATTCATTAACTACTTCTTTTATCGCTTTTTCTAACTCATCAACAAGTAATGGAATACTATGATATTTTTCTACGTATTTCCTTCCTTTCCGCCCCATTTTTTCTCTTTCTCCGGGCGACATTTTATATAACTCTATAATCGCTTCGGCCATTTTTTCTGGATTTTCTGGCGGAACAGAAATGCCGCATTTCGCTTCAACTACTAAGTTATTAGCTGGCTTGCCGGCCAAAATAATAGGTTTCCCTACTGCCATAAAATCAAACAATTTATTGTAGCTAAATCCATATTTGTATAAATCCATCTTTCGCTGGCTGATTATTGATGCATCTGCCTGAGAAAGCGTTAGAGGAATTTCTTTTTTAGCTATTGATCTATAGAATTCGACGTTTCTAAGTTTCAGCTTTTCTTTACGGAAAATTAATTGTTCTTTTTCCATCCCATCGCCAACAAAGATAAACTTTATTTTATTATATTGCCTCTCTTGAAGTATTTTTGCAACATCTAAAATGACATCTATAGCATTAGCTGCGCCATGCGCTCCAATATATATTATCTTAAACCCATCATTAGCTTTTCCTTTCTTTTTTTCTTTTTCTTGTAATTTTGACACATCCACCCCATTAGAAATCCAAACTATTTTTTTTTGATTTATCCCTAGGGCACTGATATATTCTTTCGCTAATGGTAATAAAGTTATTATTATCTCCGCTTTTTTATATAAAAATTTTTCTAATAATTTCAATATTCTTATAACTAAGCTGTTTTCGTCGAATTTCTTCATATCAATTAACGTTTGCGGCCAAAGGTCTCTTACCTCCATTATAAATTTTGATTTATAATACCTAGCTAACCAATAGGCTGACAAAACAGCTAATAAATGGACAGAGGAACCAATAATAACTTCCGGACTTTTAATACTCTTTTCTGTTTTTGTAATTTTTTTTCCTAACCAATAAACTCGCCACATATAAGAAATCATATTTACTACTCGCCGCCAATCATTTTTTTGATAAGGGAAGGTTTTAAGCCAGATAAAATTAATTCCGTCTACATTCTCAATTTTATATTTTTCTTTTTTATTTAATTTTAGTTCTTTATGCTGGCTGTAATGAAAACTTGAAGCAAATATAGTAACTTTATATCCTCTTTTCACTAACTCCTTTCCAAAATCATAATGCCTTGTTCCTCCTGGCATGTTGGAAGTAATAGCGTAATGATTTAAAATCCAAATGTTCGCTTTTTTATTTTGTGAACTTTCCGTAGGCATCTAATAATTTTTTACTTTCATTTTCTTAATTATATTTTTCTTCATTCCGACAAGGAATTATTATTGAAACAAAAGGTAGATTATTTCTTGGCAAGTTCTTCATAAACTTTAAGTAATTTTTTACTTTCGTTTTCCCAATTATATTTTTCCAAAACCGCTTTTCTACCCCTTTCCCCCATTTCTTTTGCCTCGTCAGGATGCTCTATTAAATATTCAATTGCTTTTGCAATTTCTTTCGGCTTCAATGGATTTATGCAAATACCACAATTATTTAATTCAATAATCTCTTTCCATAAAGGAAAATTAGAAGCAATAACGGGAAGTTCCGCAGCCATATATTCAAACATTTTTACCGGAAGACTGGTCAAAAAGCGTCTTAGAGGGTGAAGACAAACAAGACCAACGTCTGCCCTAGTGAGATGTTTTAAAACCTGGCTATGTGACAACTGACCTAGATATTGTACTTTTTCCCATTCTTTTAATTTTTTAATCTCATTTTTAAAATTTTCATCTGAGAATTTTCCGGCTAATTTCAGTTTTATTTTATATTTAGGATTTATAAATTTTAATGATTGAACAATCTCTTTAATCCCTCTAACTTTTTCCAATCCTCCTATATAAATTAAGGTATAATAATTTTTGTCTTCATAAGATTTTTGATTTTTAGAAAAATCCAAATTGGTAATAACTGGGTAATTTTTAATGTCTATAACATTATCCTGTTTAAAATTGTTTTTAATATCTAATGTGGCTGTAATTATGTAATCAACATTTTTTGTTTTTCTTTTTTCATAAAAATTAAAAAAACTTGCTATGATATTTCTCAAAAGTTTTGGTATCCAGTATTTAGATAAAATTTGTTTCGGATAATCTTCGTGGACATCATAAATTATCTTCGCATCGGTTTTCTTTTTTAACTTTATTGCCCATGATAAAAATTCCGGGTCATGAAAATGATAAATATCAGCTTTTTGCTTTACCGCCAAATTATAAGCCAACCGATCCAGCTCGAAAAATCTCTCCAATCTATTTTTTGGTTTTGGCAAAGGAATTATTTTTACCTCTTCAACAATCTCTTTTTTGTCATGCTGAGCGATTAACGAAACTTCATATTCAGCATTAGCTAATGCCTTAGCTTCTTTATAAAAAATACGTGTATCAAATGGTGAATGAACGGTTGTTATGTGACAGATTTTTTTCATTATTTTTCTTTAGGTAATAAATATAAAATAATTAACGAGAGTAATAGCCCGTGAGTAATTAAGCAGGTTAAGAAAGCACTATTTGTAAGAAAGAGTGACGGCATGGCAATGGCCGCAATTGTTACTGTTATTTTTTGATGTCTTGAAAAACTATCTACTAATTTTAAAATAATTGTTAATAGAAAAGCCCACAAGGCAAAACCAATGAATCCAAAATTCATATAAGCATCAGCATAGACACCATTGTTTGCGTTCGTTTCAGGACTATTAAAATAAACTTCTCCGATTAGATGCGGCGGGTTAAGATGGTAAGGATAATCTATAAAATTTCTAAATACGCGATGTTGAGAAAGAAAAGTAGGGCCATTTTCTGAAAAAAAATCATAGTAAAAAAATGATAATTGGGCCGGAACCAACAAGGCTCTTCTTGCAAAAAGCGAGGTGGTCCAAAGGTCATCTATTACCCAATAAGATACCATACCCAATAATATTCCCCCCATTAAACCAAGGGCAATCCAAGCAAGTGGATTCTTGCGAGCTACTATCCACATTAAAACTAACACAAAAGGTAAGACAAAAAGAAAAGCCTTCAATCCAGTAACGGAAAAAAGTAAAGCCTGTAAAAAAACAATCAATCCCACCAAAACCCATTTTTTTTTGGCTAAAAATAAAGCAAAAAATATAGGGTTAATAATGTAAGCTAACCAATTAAAAAGGTAACTGGCAAAAGGAACTCCCACTGCGACATATTCCGCTCGAATATCATATACTTTCGTAAGGTCAAAACTAAACGATAATCCTAAATATTTATAAATTATAAAAAAAACTATTCCGCTTAGACCAACAAAAATAGAATAACGGATTGTTTTAGATTGAATTTTTTTCAGCGGCGATAGAAAAACCGTCGGGAGTTTTAATAATAAGAAAACTAACATCCAAAATCCAGTTACGGCATACATATATACTCTTAGCTGATCCATAAAAGCGAATAAAACAAGCATCGGCACATACGACAAGAGAACTAACAGCCAAACCATTACATTGGAAAGTTTTTCTTTTGATTTCGGCATCAAAATAAAAATAATAAAAAGCAACAGATATGATTCGACTAATTTTAAGCTATTAAGGTGTAATTCAAATCTGGCATAACTCCAAACTTGAGAAATCACAAAATAATAAACCAGATCTAAAGATATTTTATAGAGAAATACAAACAAAAAAGCCGAGACCGTACTCTTCTTGATTAGAAAACGTATCTTCTCTTTTTTAGGTTGTTCTCTGTTTTCTGCATCCATAACTTGTAATTAATTAAAAGTTATATTTCTATATTCAAAATAATGAGTTATTCTTATTCTTCATTCCAAAAATATTTGCTTAGCCCTAAAAGAATATGAGCATTATAACGAACAAAATCAGTAGGAGTATTTTTATCGTCATAAAGTCTAAATCCATCTGTTTCTTGACGAGATAAAATATTATTATAAATAATATTCTTTATTGCTTCCTCTTGCGGGAAGTATTCAGACATCACATAAAGAAAATAGCCCAAATCCCATGAGCGCGGAACCCTTTCGGGCACAGAAAACATCTCTAAAATCCTGCCATCTTTAATATAAAGTTTTAAACCGTTTAGAATTTTTTGCTCATCTATTTTTGATGACAAACGACCATCATTTTTTTTATACATCAACAAGCCATCAGATGTATAAGCTGCATGAACTCCGTGATCTTCATGAGGTTCTTTGGCCCTTGGGTAGTAGATCCAGTACCATGCACCCTCTTTCTCTATTTTGGTTTCCAAGAGATATTTCATTCCTTTATCAGCTAAATCTTGGTAAATTGTTTTCTTTTCTTTGTCGATGAAATAATTACTAATTCGCTGAAGAATCCCTACAAACATTGCATGACAGTTTGTTACAAGTTGAGCATCTGATTTTTGCGAGGAATACCAAAAGAAAATAGTCCCGTCGGGATTTTGTGTATAAAATTTATTTTCAATAAAACTATCTAGAGCTTCTTGGCTGACCTTGAGGTATGTTTCTTTTTTACTTTTGTATAAAAATTTGATTATTATATTCGATTTGTCTACGACATCTACGGCGTCAAGCAGTCCTTTTACTGCCAGTGCAGTAGTGATAGTATATTCAGTATTTGGAGGGTTTTCAGAGTTATCCCCAAACGCATCGAAGGAAGTGGGCAACCCCCATCCAATTATATTATTGTTATTTATATCTTTGTTTTTGACTAACCAATCGGCATTTTGAATTACGCTTTTAAAGGCGGCTTTATCTTTAGTATAAATATACCTATTTGCCTCAGCGCTGATAATTAAAGTTTGCGCCATCGGCTGATATCTTTTTACTTTTTGGTCATAGATATCATAACCATATCCATTGTTACTGACATTTAAAGCTGTAAGATAATCTTGGGGTATTACATTGGTATTTTTATACGTCTCAACAATTAAAATTAATATGATAATGGCTATAACTATTAAGCCAAACCTCATTATAATAAATATTTTCTTCGTCTCTTTTTTTACCATATTTGTTTTACTTGAACCAAGCAATTATTCAGAAATAATCACTAATTTGTGCCGTTTTTTGTGGTCGAAGTGAAAAATAATAAAGACAAAGCCATACTTCTTAACATAAATGCCTGCCCCCACCGGATTGAGTAAAGCTTTATCTTCTTAAAACTATATTTTCTTTCTATGAACGCACCATTTGGATCTTGCATATTATCAATAGTCCAAAGAATTAATTTTTTATTAACTTCTTGTATCCTTCTAAATAAATCTGGTGGAACTTCCCTTTTAACGATATCAACTTGAGAAAATAAAGTAATTGCTTCAGCGCAACTAGCTATATTAATTGGATAAACTTTATCAGGCGTTATTTTTGGTATACCCTTTGAGGTAAAAAAATTATCCAAATAAAATTTTAGTCCCTTAATTAAACTTTCTGCATAAGTGTCTCTTTTTTTAGAATCGCCCTTTAATAGAATTATTTTAGTTAAACTTTGTAATACCATAGCTGTATGATAATTATCAATAATAGACGAACCATTCTTATAACGACGAGAAAAATAATACCAGCTACCATCGGACAACTGTTCTGCTAAAACAAATAATATAATTTTATCTGCAATTTCTATAAATTCTTTAATTCCAGCTATTTGACCTACCTCTAAAAGAACGCTGGCTACAATAGCATTGCTGTTAATTACTTCTGCATCATCTAAAGGAGTGTAACTGAAAGAAATGCCATTATTACTATGTTGTTTTTTGTCAATATTTTTATCTATAAATTTGCAGGCGCTTATTGCTACATTTAAATAATCTTTATCTTTGGTAATTTTATAATATTCAACAAATGGTTTAACACACTCAACCGTGGTATAGGTTATAGGAGTATTTTTAGGAATTAAAACTGTAGATTGCCAGTCGAAAGGGAAACCCCAACAATAATCTTTATATCTATCAATACGGTTATTTTTCAACCACCCTAAAATTTGTTTTGCTTTCTTTAAATTTTGAGTATCTTTTGTTGCTTTATAAAGTTCAATGTATCCTGCCGCTAAAAACCCCATTCCTCCTGGCGTAATAGTTGGTTTAATTTTTAAAATATACCGCAAGGTCACCGGCGTTATAATGTATATAGAATAAAGAGGAAATAAAAGCAATTTTTTAAAAAAATTCTGTTTACTAAGCAAAGCAATAAAAAAGGGATGCCCCTTGACGTCGTTTGGATCATAGCTAACCCATCCATTTTTTTCTATCCAATTAATAAGGATTTTTAAAGATACCTGAATTTTAATAATTATATCATTCATAATTTAACAATTACGATAATATTCTTTTAGGAATTTCCCTAATCCATTCCATTTTTAAAAACCACAAAATTGATAAATAAATTACGCCCACCAGAACTTCGAATAGAACCAAGTAATAAAACTTAGATACCACAAATGATTTAGCAAATATTGCTATACTTCCTAATAAAACATTGATCAAAACAGCAATCCATAAATAATTTAAATCTTTTTTTAATTTCTCAGGATATATCTTTCTAATCGAGTTATAGGTCAAAGTTCCTAAACATGATATTGCGGAAGTTAAAGCGATGCTTAAACTAATGATCGGAGAGAAAAGCTCTATTAAAAACAATAAAATTCCTCCAATAATTAGAAATACTCCCAAAGATATAAAAAGATTTATTGTGTTTATTGGTTTAACTTTAACAGCATCTAAAATATTTCTCATTGCCTCGAAAAGGGCATAAAAAAATACCGCAAGAAATACAATCCGCATTATAGAAATAGCGCCAGAAAACTCAGAACCCAGCCAATATTCCACTATTACATCGGTGAATATTATTAATTGAAAACAAATAAAAACTGAGCATTGTAAAATAGCTCCTAAAAGGAAATTTAAATTTTCTTTTATAACTTCTTGTCTCCCATTAACTATTAAAGTGCTAACTTTAGGCAAAATGATTAATCCTAAAGGGGCTATCGCTGCCCCTACTGTTCCTAACAAACTTTGGCCTACTGAAAGATAACCTACTTCTCGAATTGAGGTAAAATGAATTGCTAAAATTGGTCCTAAAGATAAAAGCCCTTGCCAGGCAAAAATCGCAGGAACCCGCGGGAGCGAGTATTGAAACAACTCTTTAAATGGTTTAAAAAATTGCCACTTTTTAATGGGAACAAAGAGCTCTTTTACTAAAAATAAGGAAAAAATAAAGGCGACTACAAAGGTAGTAATTCCTATTAAAGTTATCAATTTTTCAATGGTAATATTCTTAAAAAAAATAAGAATTATTAAGGGAACAAGAGCTAAGTTTATTATTTGGAAAAAATTAAAAGTTTTTACAAATAATCTCCCCCGAAAATAAGAATAAACCAAAGCGTGCAGAGTTAAACCTGCCAAAAAAAGCGAAAACGGTAAAACCAAATTACTATAATCGGCGGTGCCAAAAAATAATTTGGCGAAGTAATCTTTAAATAAATTTATAAAAGTCAAGAAAACGAAACTAAAAATTGCAACTACCAATCCCCCTGCCTTTATATATCCGCTCCTTTGCTCTCTATTTTGTGACATAGCAATATATCGAGGAATGCCAATCCCCAAACCCAACAGTAAAACTGGTTGTAAAAAAGCAATTATTCTTTTAATTAGCGAATACTCTCCCACTCCTTCAGGGCCAAAATTAACTGCTATTAAGCGATAAATAAAAAAGAACGCTATCAAAATTACAGCTTGAGTAATAAATGTTAAAAAAATATCTTTAAAAAACGGTCTTAATTTAAATTTCATTAAGATTTTTCAAAAAATTCTTTTATTTTTTGAATAATGTAATCTTGATCCTTTTTCCCCAATTCGGGATAAATAGGCAGGGAAAGAACCTCTTTTAATGCTTTCTCGGCTTCGAGGAAATCGCCTTGCCTATATTTCAAATATTTAAAAGCAGGCTGCGAATGCAAAGACAAGGGATAATAAATCATTGTCGGAATTTCCTTTTCTTTTAAATATTGCTGAAGTTTATCTCTCAATTTGGTTTTAATTGTATATTGGTGGAATATATGACTCCGTCCAAAGTTAATTTTAGGAACAATAATATCCCCGACGCCTTTTAGGTTCTTATTGTAATAATCTGCTTTTTTCGCTCTTTCTCTGCTCCATTTTGACAAATACCTTAACTTCACTCTTAGAATCGCTGCCTGCAAAGCATCTAACCTTGAATTAGTGCCAATAACTAAATTAAGATATTTTTCTTTTGGAGACGAGCCATGATTCTTTAACAATCTGATTTTTTCGGCTAATTTCTTGTTATTGGTTATTATCATCCCGCCATCCCCATAAGCTCCCAAGTTTTTTGAAGGGAAAAAACTAAAGCAACCTAGGTCCCCTATTGTCCCTGCTTTTTTACTACGATATTCTGCGCCAATAGCTTGAGCTGCATCTTCCACGACATATAGCTTATACTTTCTGGCAATTTTCATGATTTCATCCATATCTGCCATTTGCCCAAAAAGATGAACCGGTAAAATTGCTTTTGTCTTAGGTGTAATCAATCCTTCGATACTCTCAGGACTGATATTAAAAGTAGAACTTTCAATATCAGCAAAAACAGGTTTGGCTCCGCAATTGACGATAACACCAGCTGTGGCAATAAAAGTAAAGGGTGTAGTGATTACCTCATCTCCAGATTTAATCCCCAACGCTTTCAGGGACAGAAAAAGAGCGTCAGTCCCAGAATTAACACCGATAGCATATTTTACTCCGCAAAACCGAGCCACTTCTTTTTCAAACTCCTCAACTTCTTTTCCGCCAATAAAAATACTACTATCTAAAACTCTTTCAACAGCTTTATCAATTTCTTTTTTTATTGACTTATATTGAGCAACTAAATCTAAAAATTTCATACTATCTCCCTTACATTATCTCCTCTTTTTTTATATTTCCTCTTACAAATTTTACAAACTGCTTTCCCATTTTTAAACTCAAGCTTATTTCCGCATTCGCAAACCCAGCCAATAATTTTAGCTGGTACGCCAACGGCTATGGCATAATCCGGAATATTACTGCCTACGACTGCTCCAGCCCCTATCATTGCCCACCTACCAATAGTATTACCGCAAACAATAGTGGCATTGGCCCCTATTGTCGCGCCCTCCTTAGCCAAGGTTGGCAGCCATTTGCCGTATTTCGGATATTTTGATTTTGGATATTTGGCCCTGGGGTTTTTATCATTAGTAAAAACAACTGACGGACCGACAAAAACGTAATCTTCCAAGGTAACATAATCCCAAACATCAGTATTGGATTCAATCTTTACTCCGTTTCCTAATTTAGCCTTTGAGCTAACCAAGCAATTATGACCAATCGTACAGTCTTTTCCAATCTGGGCACCATTAAAAACCTGGCAGTTATGCCAAATTTTGGTTCCAGGATTAATTTCTGCTCCTTTTTGAATTTCAGCTGTTTTATGCGTCCAATAAGTTTTTTTCATGATGATTTGTAAAGCTGTTCTATTAATTCAATCGACTTGAGGGCTTCTCCGGGGACAATCCCCTTTTTCTCCAATAAATCTTTATACACATAAAAGTGTAAGTTTTCTTTAGGGGAAAAATCATAATTTATGCCGTTAATTTTAAATACCCTGCATTGATCCTCTTTCGGCGCTTCGGCGCTTATCTTCCAATTACATAAATAGTTTTTCCCCTTAATTACGCCTTCCCCCTTTTTTTCTGTTAATACTTGCGTTGAGATTTCAGTCGGCTCACCAAATAAATAAAGTATTAAATCAAAATAGTGAATCCCCAGATTGAAAATAATGCCCCCGGAATTTTCCATTTTTCCTTTCCAGCTTTTCCAATAGTCCTCGTCCCGGTGGACGGAAACATCCATTCCAATCTGGTAATTTTCATTTTCTTTTATCTTAGATTTTAATTCCTTAACAGAGGGATGATGCCTTAACTGATAGACGGTAAATATATCCGGATATTCAGTCAAAATTCTTGTTTCTTCCGATTTTAGCGCCAACGGTTTTTCGCATAAAACTATTTTGCCGTTTTCAGCTGAAAATTTTGCCATTTCAAAATGGAGATTATTGGGCGACAGAATAACAATGCAGTCAGCTTTAGTTTTTTTCACCATCTCTTTCCAGGCATTGGGCCCATTAGACTGATCTATAATATCTACAATTTCTCCGGCTATTTTAGCGATGGCCTCCTCGTGCAAATTATATATAAAGCCCTTGCCGATAATAGCAAATTTTTTATTCATAAAGTTTAAAACCAAGAAACGTTCTTATATTTTCTCGACTTGACAGCGTTCCTGGTGTCAACAACTAATTTTGATTTTTTAGCTAATTCGTCATAGTCAAAGAGAACCGTGTTCTCTTTTTCACTCTTCGCTTTGCTCGGGCAATGAAACCCGGAATGGTCGGTTAAGATCAAAACTAAATCATAATTTTTCAAACAAGCAGGATTATACTCTATTGACTTTAAAACTTGCGGTTTCCCAATCCGGCCGTTTCTTAATTCAAGTTTCGGAATAAAAGGATCAAAATAATCAACCTCGGCTCCCCTTTTTAATAAATCCGGCACGATATCAAAAGCTGCTGATTCTCTTGAGTCAGCTATATCTTTTTTATAAGCAACTCCCCAAACTAATATCCTTGAGCCTTTTAATGATTTTTTGTTCCTATTTAAAACGGAGATTATCCTAGTAATGACATAATGCGGCATTTGTTCGTTTATCTCCCCGGCCAGTTCAATGAACCTTGTCCAGAAATTATACTCTTTGGCTTTATATGATAAATAAAAAGGGTCCAAGGGAATACAATGACCTCCTATTTTGGGCGAAGGATAAAAAGGCATAAAGCCATAGGGCTTGGTCTTGGCCGCTTCAATCACCTCCCAAATATCAATTCCCATCTTTCCGCAGAAAAGAGCTAATTCATTTATCATTGAGATGTTAACCAACCTGAAAGTATTTTCCAGAATTTTCGTCATTTCAGCCGCCTCCGTAGAGCTTAAGGGAGCAACTCCAGCACTAAGAAAGCATTTATAGAATTCCGTAGCTAATTGGGTACATTTTCTCGTTATACCGCCAACTACCCGAGGAACATCTTTGAATTTAATTTTATTCCCTGGATCAATTCTTTCCGGAGAAAAAGCCAAGAAAAAGTCCCTGCCTACTTTCAGCTTATTTTTTTCAAGCCTAGGCAGAATTATCTCCCTGGTCGTGCCAGGATAAGTGCTACTTTCTAAAACCACAAGCTGGCCTTTGCGCAAAGATTCGGCGATCTTCTCTGCCGTAGAAACAATATAAGAAACATCAGGAACCTTGTTCTTATCCAGAGGCGTGGGAACGCAAATTAAAATGATGTCAGCTTTCTTCAAGGGCTGATAATTATCAAAAGCAACCAATCTTTTATCCCTAGTCACCTCTTTCAATTCTTTAGAAGACACATCCAATATATAGGAATTGCCCTTATTCACCGAATCGACCCTTTGTTTTTTAATATCAATCCCAGAAACTTTAAATCCCGCTTTGGCTATTTCCACGGCCGTAGGCAAGCCGACATAACCCAGACCGATTACCGCCACCTTTGCTTTTTTGTTTTTGATTAAAGAAGATAAGTCCATAAAATTAAAAAATAAAAATTACCACTTCTCAATGGTTTTTTTAGTTTTCTTTTTTAAATTTTGATAGACCTTGACTGCTTTTTCTTCCACTTCCGGGGAAACCAATCTCAAAAGCTCCCTGCCCATAACCCGGTACCTGCCGCCAACCTTATTGGCTTTAAGAATGCCTCCCTTTAAAAAACGCTTGATGGTACTATTGCTTACTCTTAAAAAATCCTGGGATTCCTTGGTTGTATAAATCTGATTTGGTTCTATTTCTTTCATATTTTAATGATAAAACACCCTAAAAAGAGTGTCAATAAGTACCAAAAAGTATCACCCAACCGTCAAAAAAACCTTAACAAGCGTAGATTTTAAACCTTTTTTATCTTATCATTAAACAATATGGTCTTCAATTGGTTAAAATACGTTTTCTTGATCGGGTTCTGTCTAATCGTGGCTTTGCCGCTTTTGTCTTTGCAGCCCTGGTTTTCTCCCCCTGACTGGGGGAAAATCATCGTTTTCAGGATCATCTTATCCGTTCT
>JAQUNM010000012.1 GCA_028717605.1 Minisyncoccota bacterium | reverse complement strand
ATATTCCATTCTAGCTGACCAAACATCAGGCCAAATTTTTTTAAAAACACCCATTAATCCTCCAGCCACTAAGTGACGATGACCTATATCTACTTGTTCCATCACATTAAAGGCAATTGGAAAATCCATGTCAGCTGGATTAAAGTAAATTACGTCATTAATTTTAGAAGACGGAATAAAATCTAAAAGTCCTTCAGCTGCTTCTCCATGAGGATCAATAAAAGCAATACCATGGCCCTGTTCAATATCTTGAATAGCCATGTTTTGTAACAAATTAGTTTTACCCATTCCTGTTTTTCCAATAATATAAACGTGACGTCTTCTATCATCAGTTTTAATACCAAATTTTTTATTATTATTCCTAAAATTAGTTTCTGCAAAAAAATTTATTTCCATAACTATTTAGTGGGTAGATTTAAAGGAGGCCTTTTCTTTTTACTTTCTACTCTTTCAATAAAAGGAGCTGGGGTAACATCTTTTCCTGGAAAATGAAATAAAGTTGCTAATTCTTCAATACTTAAGATATAAGTACCACCAGGATGAGGATAAAAAGGGGTAACTCTTTTAGTATAATTCCTAAAAAGTTTTCTTTGTCTTATATATAATCTTCGAGGTTTTAGATAATTAACAAAAGGAATAAAACTACCTTTAATTTTAGTAATAGTTGGCTGACCCATTGGCTTTAAAGCATTTAGATCAACACTGGTAAATGATCCAAAAAAACCAAAAACCAATCTTAATCTAGCTTTGAAAAAAGATTTTCTTTTGCCCAGATAAAGAAATCTGATATTGGTTCTCAAGCCAATTTTAGAAATTTTATTTTCAACCGCTGAAAGAATCTGTCTTTCTCCTGGAGTTAATTTCATTTCAGGAGGAATAATCCCCTCCTCTTCTACTTCTTCTTTAATTGGACCAGTGGGAGGTGTACCAGAAATTAAAAGATCAGCTGCTTCTATCAACATGGCTTTGTTTCTAACCTCTGCTTTTTTAGGCCTTCTGGCTAATTCATCTTTTAGTTTTTGTCCTTTTTCTTTCCAATAATTACCTCCTTCCAGTGGTGCTATTATTATTTGAATCCATATTTGTTCTCCTTCGTGAATTTGATTAAATCCTTCTAAAAGAGCAGATAAAGGATCAATTTTCTTTTCTTCTAAAACTTCGTGTTCTGTTTCAAAGTCTTTATAAGTTTTAATAGGATAAGCATCTCTTTTTAAAAGAGTATAATTATCTCCCCAAAGAGTCCATTCTTTATTAGGTATGTCTGCTGGTATAAATTTAGTATAATCTGGTGATTCAGTTATTTCTGCTTCTGGGTATTGAGCATAAATAACTGCTTCAATAGAATCTTTAATTGCTTTTGGAATGCGAATAAAAAAATGAGGAATACCATCTATGGAAACCATTTCTAAGGAAGCTGATACTTGAAATTTCCCCTCTACCCATTTTTCCCATTTATCAGGCGGATCATACAAAACTTGATAAATACCAGCTATTACCGTTTCCATAGCTCTCATTGGTTTTAAGACTTCTTTGGGTATTCTTATTTCTAGTAAAACCTTTTTTATTTTAGAATCAAAAACCTCGTTTCTCCACCACAAATACATAAAAGAAAAAGGCTTCCATAATAAAAATGGAAGCAAAACCCAAAACCAGGTTTTAAAAATATTTAAAAAGCTTTCTAAATAGAACTTAATTTGTTCTGGATCAATTTCAAACATTAAAGTTTAAGCTTGCTCTATTTCTCTAACAAAGTACCTTCCTTTTTCATCTCTCAGAAATCTTTTTTTATTTTGTAAATTTAAATAAACAGTGTTTTCTTGAACCAAACGTTTTTTCAAAACAGTTTTTAAAATAATATTTTTAGGTAAAGGCCCCTTTTCTCTTAAAAGATCAGTAATAAGATCTCTAACTATACCTGGTTCATACCCCCATTCTTTTAAAGCATAAATACCTCGGCCGACTAAAACAAATCTTGAGTCTTTTATCAATTCATTATGAACAGTACTAACATAAACCTTATCTTGTGAATTAGCAAAAGGAGAATTCTCTATTAAAGAAGCTACTTGAGCAAAATGAAGAGGCTGACCAATTTTTTTAAAAATTAAAAAAGCCTTATCTTTTACTCCTCTTGGATTAATTTCTAACCATTTTCCTAAACCAATTCTTCCTTCTGGGTCTTTTTTTATTTTTTTACAAAGTTCTAATTGAGTTTCTGAAATTATTTTATTGATTTCTTTTATTTCTACTGGTTTATTTTTTTTCTCTAAAAAAGATAAAGCTTTATTGATATTTTTTTTAATATTATTTAAATCTTGCTTTTTATTATAATAAAAAGCATAAAAATCTTTATCTTCTGGCTTTCTCCTAATATCTGGACTTAAAGACAAAAGAAAAAATACATGATTTTTTTTATCACTCAAAAGAGAAAGGAATTCTTGTTCTTTTTTAACCCCACCTAAAGAATTCAAGGTTTTTAAAAAATAATCAAAAACTGGTTTTTCTTTTTTAATATCAATACTAGAAAGTCCGTCTTTTTCAATTTGACGAACTCTTTCTCTGGTAATACCAAAGCTTTGACCAATTAAAGCTAAAGATTCTTTTTTACCAATAAAACCAAATCTTCTACTAATAATTTCTTTTGTTCTTTTAGGTAGTTTATTTAATAAAGAAGAGCAAATTTTAATATAATTATATTCCATAACAACTAATTTATTTAATCATTTTTTTAATTTATTGTCAATATTTTGGGTTAATAAAGAAGACACCAAAAAAATAGAGGAATAAGTTCCAGCTATGATTCCAATCATTAAAGCTAGAGCAAAATATTTTAAGGTTTCTCCACCAAAAAAGAAAATACCAGCTACTACAAATAAAGTAGTCAAAGAAGTATTAATTTGCCTAGATAGAGTTTGATTCAAACTTCTATCAATTATTTCGTTAAAACCAAACTCTGGATTAACCAAGTTTTCTCTAATTCTGTCAAAAACAACAACTGTATTGTTAATAGAATAACCAACTACTGCCAATAAAGCCGTAATTATAGGAATAGACATTTCTATTCTTAAATAAGCCAAAATCCCCAAAGGAATAATAATATCGTGGAATAAAGCAAAAACACTTATTAAACCATATTGCCAAGAATTTAAAGGTTTTCTAACTTTTCTAAAAGCAAAACTAATGTATAAAATCATTAAAAGCAAAGCCCAAAAAACAACCCTAATTGTTTTTTCTCTTAGTTCTTGACCAATAATAGGACCAATTGATTCAAATCTTTGTTCTAAAAAAACATAATCCATTTCTCTTAAATTATTTAAAATTTCTTGATGAGTGTTTTCGGAAATAGCTATTGTCCTTAAAAGAATTCCTTTTTCTCCAATAGACTGAATACTTACTTGTTCTAAATTACCTAAAACTTCTTTGATTTCAGAGTGCAAAGGAATTTGATTTTCATACTCTAACTCTATAATACTACCTCCGGTAAAATCAATTCCTAATTTCAAGCCATAATTATATATACAGAAAAAAGAACCAATAATTAAAATGATTGAAATTAATAAAAAAACTAAATAATATTTTGTAAATTTTATCATACCCAAATCCATTTAATTTTACTTAATCTAGTTTTAACTAAACTCTTTAACAAAGCTTTAGTTACAAACATGGCAGAAATCATACTAATTAAAATACCAATACTAAGAGTTAAGGCAAATCCTTGAATAAAGCTAGTTCCAAACCAAAACAGAATTATAGCTACTACCAAAGTAGTTAAATTACCATCTCTAATAGAGGGCCAACTTCTCCTAAACCCCTGTTCTAGACTATAAGATAAATCTCTTTCTTTTAACTCCTCTTTTATTCTAGAAAATATTAAAATATTAGCGTCTACAGCCATACCAATGGAAAGAATAATTCCACCTATACCAGCTAAGGTTAAAGTAATTGGTATTAATTTTATTAAAGTTAAAAACAAAGCTAAATAAAAAACCATGGCTAAAGAAGCTAAAAATCCTGATAAACGGTAAAATAAAATCATGAAAATAACTATAGCTAAAAATCCTAAAATTCCTGCTTGTAAACTTTTTTGTAAAGAAATAGCTCCTAAAGTAGGCCCAACTGAACTTTGAGAAATTAATTCTATTGGTACAGGAAGGGCCCCAGCATTTAAATTTCTAGCTAATTCCCGAGCTTCTTGAATAGAAAAATCTCCTGTAATTTGAGCCTGACCACCAGAAATTTTTTCTTGAACAATAGGAGAAGAAATCATTTCACGATCAATATAAATAGCAATTGGTTTTCCTATATTTTCTTCTGTAATTTTTTCAAAAAGATTAGCCCCTTCTTGATCAAAGGTAAGAGCAATATTGGGCCGGCCAGTTGTTTGATCAAAATTAATTCTTGCTTCTTTTAAATACTGACCTGTTAAAGTAGTAGAAATAAAATAAGGGTCTTCGAAACCTAACTCCCAATTTTCTACTTCTTGAATATTTTCTGCTTCTTGAAGCTCTTTTATTTTTTCAATAATAAGTTCTGTTTCTTGTTCTGGTCTTTGTTTTTTAAATTCTAAAAAAGGTGTTTCCCCGATCATTTTAATAGCTTCAGCTGGTTCCTTTATGCCAGCTAATTCTACTATTAACCTGTGTCTATTATCTAATTCTTGGGTTTGAACAACTGGTTCTTGAATACCAAAAAGATCAACTCTTCGAGCTATAATATCTCTTAAGCCCTGCATGGCATTAGCTTGGTCTTCTAAAGCAATATCTTTTAAATCAGCTTGATAAACCAAATGAACACCTCCTTGTAAGTCAAGACCTAATTTAAAGTTAATATCTTTCAAAAAAGGAAAACTAGTATTCAACTTTTGATTAATAAAATCAATTCCCTTGTTTAAAATATTGGGATAAGCAATATTAAAAGTAATTAAAAATATTACTAAAATTAAAAGCAGTTTCTTTTTTTCCATTAAAATAATATAACATAAAAAAAAGAGATTGACAAGTTTTACTCGTACAAAAGAGCGTCAACTGGATTTAATTTAGCTGCTTGTCGAGCTGGTAAAAAACCAGACAAACAACCTAGTAAAAAAGAGAACAATAAAGAAAAGAAAATTAGAGAGAAAGATAAATGAGCTTTAATATAAAACATAGAACCAATATCAGCTAGAAAAAACTCTCCTATTTTAGCTACCATTATCCCCCCAACAACACCAATAAAACCACCAATTAAACCAATTAAACCTGATTCTATTAAAAATAAAGTGCTAATATGTTTTCTTTTCGCCCCTACTGCCTTTAAAAGACCAATTTCTCTTGTTCTTTCTTTAACTGAAGTAAACATAGTATTCATTACCCCAATAGCCCCTACTATTACGGCAATACTGGCAAAACCAAAAATAGCTAATTGTAAAATTAAAATTATATTACCAGTCATTTCCACTGCTGTATCACTACTAATAACTCCAAAAGGAGAACTTTCTTGTCCTCTTTGTTTTTTCCCTTCATTTTCTAAAGCTAAACGAACGTTTTCAGCCACCTGGTTTACCTCAAAACCAGGAGAAACTTGAGCCATAGCAATAACAATATCTCTAACTCCAGTAGCTGTTTGAAAATCAACTAAATCCATCATAATAGCTGAATCATCTTGTCGATTGCCCATTGATCTTAAAATACCAGAAACAGTAAAACGCTGACCCTCTATTCTAATACTGTCGCCAACTTGTACTCCTGGTAATAAGTCTTTGTTAACTATATTGCCCAAAACTATTTCTCTTTTCCCCTGGATAGGAAATCTTCCATCAACAGTCTCCCAACCTAGGTTCTCTTGAACCAAAGGCAAACCTTCTCTTAGGGGCATACCCCATAAGAAAATATTTTTACCCTTGTCTTGACTTTGAACAAAACCATTCCCCCAAGCCATTGAAACAACCCTTTCAACTCCTCTTGTTCTTCTTATAACATTTAATTGTTGATCACTTATGCTTATTCCTCCAAACATAGTACTCATCATTCCTTGCATAGAAGCCTCACCAGGAAAAATCATTAAAATATCTCCCCCCATTGTTTGTAATTCTTGAGAAACAGAAGACATCATCCCTTGACTCAAAGAAATTAAAGAAACAACTAAAAAAACACCGATAATAATACCTAAAATAGTTAGCCAACTTCTTAGGGGCCTTGTTCGGATGTTTCTAATAGCTAAAATAAAATATTCTTTAAACATTTTCTAATATTCCGTCTTTTATTTTAATCACTCTATTCCCATAATTAATTAAATCTAAATCATGAGTAACAACAATAATTGTTTTTCCGCTTTGGTTAAGCTTTTTAAATATTTCCATTATCATTTGTCCTGTTTTAGAATCAACATCACCAGTTGGTTCATCAGCAACAATAATTTCTGGATCATTAATCAAGGACCTGGCAATGGCTACTCTTTGTTTCTCCCCTCCGGAAAGTTTAGCTGGTTTATGATTTAATCTATGCTCTAAACCAACTTCTTGTAATAATAATCTAGCTTTTTTTTCTCTTTGCTCTTTATTGGTTGATTGAAAAATAGCTGGCAAAGCCACATTTTCTAAAGCAGTCAAATGAGAAATTAAATTAAAATTTTGGAAGATAAAGCCGATTTTCTTTCCTCTTATTTCAGCCAAAGCGTCTTCGGAAATATTAATTACATTTTTATTGTTTAAAAAAATATTTCCTTTACTAGCTAAATCAAGACAACTCATTATGTGCAAAAGAGTTGATTTACCAGAACCACTAGGACCAAGTAAAATTAAAAAATCTTTTTCAAAAACCTCTAAATTAATTCCTTTTAAAACCTCTATCTTAATTTCAGCCATTTGATAGGTTTTATAGACGTTTTCTAGTTTAATCTGAGTTTTTCTCATTTTTTAGTCTAAAACTATTATTTCTCCTAATTTTAGTCCTTCTATTACTTCTATGTTCCCTAAAAAATCAGTAATTCCTGTTTTTATTTCTTTTTCTGTAACTGTATTTTTCTCTAATACTTTAACAAAAGTTTTGCCCGCTTCTTTGATTACTCCCTGTTGAGGAATAATTAAAACATTTTCTTTTTGTTCTGCTTGAATAATTAAGTCAGCTGTCATTTCTACCATTAAATTATCCGGTATTTCTTCTAAACTAACAATAATTTCATAATACACAATATTATCCTTTAATTTTCCAATAGGATTAACAGAAACTATTTGTCCTTTAAATTCTTGTTTAGGAAAAGCAATAAATTCTACTTTTACTGGATTACCTATTTGTATTTTAACAATATCTCCTTCATAAATATCAGCCTTAATCTGAAAATCTTGTTCTGGAATCAAAACCAAGACAGGAGAATAAGGAGAAACTCTTTCTCCTTGCCTAAAATTAATTACTGATACTCTGGCTTCACTAGAAGCTATTAAAACAGCTCTTTCAATTTGCTGTTCTAATAAGTTAATATCTTGCCTAGCTGATTCTACTTTAGCTTGTGCTGCTTCTAATTCTAAACTAATACCTCCTGTTTGAAGTCTTTTTAAAGAATCCAGAATAGTATCATAATTAGCTTGCGCTGTTACTTTTTGTGATTTAGCTAAAGTAATATTAGCTTTATTTTGTTCTTTAACCGAATTAATATTGTTTATTAAAGAAGTAATTTGAAAAAGCATTGTATTAGCTTGTGTTTTATCATTCCAAAGAACATTTTTGTCTGCTGTTGAAAATCTATATTTATAATAATCAGATTCAGAAATATTGATGATATTTTCTATTTCTTTTTCTATATTAGAAAAAGATTGCTCAGTTATTAATAAACTTTGATCTTTTTCTTTATTGCTCGATATACTAGAAATAGTTACAAGATCTTTTATTTTCTCATAATCATTAAAAATTTGACCAATACTGGTTCTAGCTTGCTGGGTTTCTGAAAAATAAAAATCAGAAAAATAATCATCTCTAATTTGTTCTAAATCATTATAAATTGATTTAGCTAAAATATAACTTTCATTAATCAAAGAAAAAACCGAAGAATAAGTCTGATTTAAAGATAATTCAGCTGATAATTCGGTTTGTTCTAAGGACTGCTCAGCCAACCTTAAAGATTCTAAGGCATTATTTACTTTATTTTGAGTGGTTTGAATATCTTGTTCTTTTGTTCCTGGTTTTAAAAGCTCTAACTCTGTTAAAGCAATGCTTAATCTTTCTTGGGCTTGGTTTTTTTGAATTAAAAGGTCTGATTTATCTAAGGAAGCTAAAATCTGACCCTTTTTTACTAATTCCCCTTCTGAAACATCAATTGTTTTAATTGTTCCTCCAGTTAAGAAAGATAAATACAAGGGTTCTCCTTTTGATACTGCTCCTGTCTCTAAAACCTCTTTAATAATATTTCCTGCTTTTACTTCGTATAGCTTTTGGTCTTTAGAGTTCCTATTAATTAAAGTAATAAAAGTAATTACTATAATTAATCCTATTAAGATATAAATAATTGTTTTTTTCATAATATTTTTAATTCTAACTTATTATTTTTTAAAATAGCAAAGCTAGGTCTAAAGATCAAACCAGCTAAGTTACCTGGATTAGCTATTATACATTTTTTGATATTTTCTTGCCAAGGTTTATGAGTGTGGCCATAAAAAACAAAATCATATTTTTGAGATTCAGCTAATATCCTGGCTTTTTCTGGATAATGACAAAAAGCTAAATTTTCTAATTCTCCATAATCTTTAAATATTTTAATATTTTTATAATCTTGAAAATCATCTATATCTGTATTACCTAAAGAAACATAAGTTTTTAATGAAAAGTTTTGTTTTAAAAATTCAAAACTACTCACATCGCCACAATGAATGATAGTTTTTATTTTTTCTTTTTCAATAATAGCTAGAGCTTTTTTTAAATTAGGCTCATTATTATGAGTATCTGAAATAATAGCTATATTTGGCATAAAACTTTTAAAAAACCAGGCATTAATTTTAGTTTCTTGGCTTCTTTCTTACTAACCCATTTATATTCCTGAGCTTCCCAATCAAGTCTTATTTTATCTGTTTTGACCACTACTAAAATAGGATGAACTATCCAGGTTTTTTTATACTTTGGTTCTTCTTGCAAAAATATCTCCCCTATTTGAATTCTTTTGATCTGATTTTTAGGAATTTTCGTTTCTTCTTTTATTTCTGAAATAATTTTTTCTTTTAAACTTTTTTTATCATCTAAAAAGCCGGAAATTCCATTCCAGTAATTAGGATAAAAATTTAAGTTTTTATTTCTTTTGACTAATAAAATTTTATCTTTATGTTTTAAAACACAGTTTATAACCGGACAATATCTAATTTTGGTAAAATCTATTTGGCCTGGTTTTGGTTTAAATTTCATTAACTTGTTTTATTTCTTTTTCTAAAATATTATCATCTTTATCAAAAAGAAACCAAGCTTTAAATTTTTTCTTTTTCAAAAACAAAGGCATCCAGTATAAATCATCCTGCCACATTTCTTTAAAAGGAATTTCATCTATGTGAAACCATTGGGGCTTCATTTCTTCTGTTTCTGTCGGCTCTCCTAAAAATTCTTCAGATCTAAAAATATGGACTTGTAATATTTCTGGATCATCTTTAACTTGAAAATCAATAATACCAACTTTATTTAAGTTTTTTATTTCTATGCCTATTTCTTCTTTAGTTTCTCTTTTAGCTGCTTGCTCAATTGATTCTCCTTTTTCTAATTTTCCACCAAAGCCATTCCATCTTCCAGCCCCAAATCCCCTTTTCTTCATTCCTAATAATATTTTAGGGTGTTGATGAATAACACAAAGAGTTAGTATTTTTTTATTTTTCATTATCATAATAATTTTTTCCTGTTTTATAACTATCTATTGCCATTTTACACATTTCAAAGATTGGCTGAGGAATTTTATCAATCTCATACCAATCCCATGATTCTGATTTTTCTGGCTCTAGTACTTTTGGTTCATTTTCCTGCCAATCAGCTAACAAGCCAATATGTACATAATGCTTAGGCTCATATTTGGTTACATTAGCTAAAAATTGAAATCTAATATTTTTAATCTTAATACCACATTCTTCATCAACTTCTCTTTCAGCACAATCTTTAAAAGATTCTTTATATTCAAGATGACCACCCGGAAAAGCATATTCTCCTTGCCCATGAGAACCCTTTCTTTTACCTAATAAAACTTTTCCATTTTTAATAATCATTACTCCTATTCCTACTTTTGGTTTGTTTCCCATAGTATTTTTTATACTTTTTTGTTATAATATAATAAAAAATGAATAATTTAAGAAAAAGCAGTGGTGAATTTAAAAAAGCCTATTCAAAAAAAATAATAATTAAATATCTTAAAGGAGTATTTAATATATTAAGAAGATCTCCAACTTATAGAGATTTAAAAAAAATACCAGGACCAAGCCCTACAGCAATTATTTCATATTTTGGAAGTTGGTCTAAAGCGTTAAAAGAGGCCGGTATAAGACCTAAAACTCATCAGTTAATAAAGGGTGAAAAGAGCATCATTAGAAAAGAGTGGAGAAAATTAACTGATAAACAATTAGCTGAATTATTAAAAATTCCTTTTTCAGTAATTCGCTATTATAGATTATCTCATAAATTATGGAAAAATACAAGAAATAAAAAATTAACTAAAGGAACCCAGAAAAAAATAGCGATGAAAACTTATGGAAACAAATGTGAGATTTGTAATGTACCAATCATTCACTTACATCATATAATCACTAGATCAAAGGATTCAAAAAATTGGGCTATTCTCTGTCCTACTTGCCATGATGTTATTACTAAAAAATTAGTAAAAATCAGTTCTAGGGAAGATTTGTTTAAAAAGCTTAAGCCTTATATGAAAAAAATCTATTCTGAAAACAAATATTATAATTAAAAATTTTTTCCATGACAATGCTTATACTTTATTGACCGTCCATCTGCATACTTAGCCCCACATGGACAAGGTTCATTTCTACCTACTTTTTCTTTAGGAGAAACAGAAATTACATTTTCTTGTTTTTTAACTTTTTGTACCTTAAATAAATTATCAATAATAGTTTTTTCAATGTTAGCTAAAAATTCTTTAAACATTTTATGACCTTCTGATTTGTATTCTACCAAAGGATCTCTTTGACCATAAGCCCTTAGTCTAACCGCATCTCTTAATCTATCCATTTGGGTTAAATGATTCATCCAGAAATAATCTAAAACTTGTAAAAAAACATATTTTTCTATTTGATCTATCTCCTGTTCCAATTCTTGTCTTTTTTGTAAATATTCTTTTTCATCATAGTCATATTTTTTAATTAATTCTAAAACAAAATCTTTTAAAGTATTGTTTTTGGCTTTTTGCAAAACCTCATCTCTTTTTTTATAAAAAACTTCTCTATGTTTGTTCATCACATCATCATATTCTAAAAGATGTTTTCTGGCATCATAATAATGACCTTCTATTTTAGATTGAGCTGTTTCTAAAGAATTAGAAATCATTTTAGCCTCAATTGGTTCATCTTCTTTTACTTTTAAAAAATTCATTAAAGCGCCAATTCTATCTCCTCCAAAAACCCTCATTAAATAATCTTCTGTAGAAACAAAAAATTGAGAAGAGCCAGGATCTCCTTGCCTTCCTGCTCTTCCTCTTAATTGATTATCAATTCTTCTAGCTTCATGTCTTTCTGTTCCTATAACGTGCAAACCACCCAATTCTTTGATTTTTTCTTGGTCTTGAGGCGGATTACCACCCAAAACAATATCCACCCCTCTTCCAGCCATATTAGTAGCAATAGTGACCGCCTTAAGTTTTCCAGCTTGAGCAATAATTTGACCTTCTTGTTCGTGGTTTTTAGCATTTAGAATTTGATGAACAATTCCTTCTCTTTGCAATAATTGACCTAAATACTCATTTTTTTCAATAGACACAGTTCCGACTAATAAAGGTTGACCAATCTCATGTCTTTTTTTTATTTCTTGAACTAAAGCTTTAAACTTTCCCTGTTCTGATTTAAAAATCTTATCCTGAAAATCTTTTCTGATCATTGGCTTATTTGTCGGAATAATAACAACTTCTAGTTTATAGGTTTTATCAAACTCTTCAGCTGAAGTTACAGCTGTTCCAGTCATGCCAGCTAATTTTTTATACATTCTAAAATAGTTTTGAAAACTAATAGAAGCATAAGTTTTTGATTCTGGCTGCACTTTTACTCCTTCTTTGGCTTCTATGGCTTGATGAAGACCACCTGACCATCTTCGACCTGGCATTAAGCGCCCAGTAAACTCATCTACAATAATAATCTGGCCGTCTTTAACAACATAATCTTTATCTTTTTGAAAAAAACTTCTAGCTTTTAAAGCTGCTTCTAAATGATGAGTAGTGTCTATATCTCCTTGTTCCCAAGGATCAAGACCTAATTGTTTAATTATTTCTTCTTGCCCTTTTTCAGTAAAGATGGCTGCTTTTAATTTTTCATCTAGTTCGTAATCTTGCTCTTTTAAAGTATTAATAATTTTGGCAAAATCATAATATTTACTAACTGTATCTTCTCCTGGTCCTGAAATGATTAAAGGAGTTCTGGCTTCATCTATTAAAATTGAATCTACTTCATCAATAATAACGAAATTAAATCCTCTTTGAACTTTTTGGTCTAGATCTTGAGCTAAATTATCTCTTAAATAATCAAAAGCAAATTCATTATTAGTACCATAAGTAATATCAGCTTCATATGCTTGTTTTCTACTTACTGGCCTTAAAAATTTTTCAAATATTTTAAAACCTCCCAAAATATCTCTTTGTTGATCTAAAGATTCTTCAATATGAGAAGGATCATATAAATAAGATTGATCATGAGCAATACAACCCACCGATAAACCTAAAGAATAAAAAATCTGACCCATCCAAACAGCATCTCTTTTAGCTAAATAATCATTAACTGTTATCACGTGTACTCCTTTTTTATCTAAAGCATTTAAAAAAATAGCCGGAGTAGAAGCTAGGGTTTTTCCTTCTCCAGTTCTCATCTCGGCTATTTTCCCTTCGTGTAAAACAATAGCGCCTAAAAGTTGAACATCAAAATGTCTTTGTTTTAAAGTTCTTTTAGCGGCTTCTCTAACTAAAGCAAAAGCTAAAGGTAAGTTATCTTTTGCTTGTAATGTTTTTTCTTTTAGATCAGGAAGATTTTCTAATTCTTTTTCTAAAGAATTAATTTGTTCTACCAGGGGTTTTATTTTTTTTAGATATTTTTCATTTTCTGATCCAAAAATTTTTTCTAAAAAGTTCATGGCCTTCTCAAAATTCTTTTAATTCTTAACATGCTTCTTTTAAATTTACTTTTATTTTTATTTTTATATTTTTTAACCTCTCTTTCTGCTTCTTCTTTAGATTCTTGGAAAGCTTTATCAATTGATTCTGCTTGAGCTTCAACTCTTAAGTTTTTACCAGGCAAAAACATAGTAATGGCTGATTTAAAAATAGGTCCTTTTAAATGATGATTGGTTTCTTTGGAAATAATAACTTCTATTTCTGCTGGTGGATTCAATCCTTTTTCTTCTCCTTGATCAAAAATATTTAAAAACTGATTTAATTTAGAAATTTTTTCTTCTATTACTTGTTTTTCTCTATCAGAAAGGTTTAAGTTTATTGATTTTATAATAATTTTCATATTTTTATTTTAGCAAATCCTATTAATAAAACAACCCCGGGT
>JAQUNM010000011.1:5698-13704 GCA_028717605.1 Minisyncoccota bacterium | reverse complement strand
TCTTCTATCAGTAAAGTCTAGGTCAATATCAGGGAGACTGCTTGTTCTACCAGGATTTAGAAATCTTTCAAATAAAAGATTATGCTTTAAAGGATCAACGTCAGTGATATTTAAAAGATAAGATACTAAAGAACCAGCTGCTGACCCTCTCCCAGGGCCAACAACTATTCTTTGTTCTTTGGCCCAATTAACAAAGTCTTGGACAATTAAAAAATAAGAAGAAAAACCTAGTTTAGCAATAACAGAAAGCTCATAATTTAATCTTTCTTTTATTTCAATGGTTTCTTTAGGATATCTTTTTTTTAAGCCTTTTTTACAAAGTTCTTTTAGGTAATTATCAGCTGATATTTGTTTGGGTAGGGGAAAATGGGGTAACTTTACTTTATTTAAGTCAAACTCAAAAGAACAGGCCTGAGCTATTTTTTCTGTATTTTCAAAGGCTTGAGGAATATTTTTACAAAATTCTTCCATTTTTTTAGGATCGGTCATAGAGAAATCATCTCCTTGAAAACTTAATCTTTCGGGATCATTTTTATCAGCTCCTGTGTTAATTAACATTAATATATCATGAGCTTCGGCGTCTTCAGAATTTAAATAATGAATATCATTAGTAGCCACTAAAGGAATGTCTGTTTTTTTTGAAAGTTCTATTATTTTTTTATTAACAAAAACTTGATCTTTATTATTAGGATGATTTTGAATTTCTAAATAAAAATTATTTTTACCAAAAATATCTTCATATTCCTTAGCTGCTTGTTCTGCTTCCTTATCTTTTCTTTTTAAGAACATTTGAGGAACTTTTCCTTGTAAACAAGCAGAAAGTCCAATTAGTCCTTCAGAGTGTTTCTTTAATAAATCATGATCTATTCTGGGTTTGTAATAAAATCCCTGCAAATGAGCCTTGCTTACTAATTGAACTAAGTTTTTATATCCTTGATTATTTTTAGCTAAAAGAATTAAATGATATCTTTTATCATCAATGCCTGGTCTACATTGATCCATCTTTTCTATGGCAACATAAACCTCGCAGCCAATAATAGGTTTTATTCCTCTTTCTTTTGCTTTTTTATAAAATTCTACTGCCCCATACATTACGCCATGGTCTGTCAAAGCTAAAGAGTCCATTCCATATTCTTTAGCCTTGTCTAAAAGTTGGTCTATTTTTGCTAAACCATCTAAAAGAGAAAAATGACTATGAACATGTAAATGAGTAAATTTCATTAAATCATTCTACTTTCTTTTTAAAAATGAGTCAAATATGATATTATTAAAGAGTGTTAAGGCTAGAAAAAAAATTATATAAAAAAGGATTTAAACACATTGCTGGTTTAGACGAAGCAGGAAGGGGCCCATTAGCTGGACCAGTTGTAGCAGCAATAGTAATAATTAATCCGTTAATTAAGCTTAAAGATTTTAGGGGGGTTAAAGATTCTAAAGAATTATCTGTCAAAAAAAGAGAATATTTTTTTAATCTTATTATTAATAATCCTTATATTGATTATAAAATAACCAAAGTTTCAGAAAAAATAATAGATAAAATTAATATTTTACAAGCAACTAAAAAAGCCATGGAAAGGTTAATTAAAAAATTAAATCCTGATTTTTTAATTATAGATGGAAACTTTAAATTAAAAACTAATATTTTACAAAAGTCAGTTATTAGGGGTGATAAAAAAATTTTATCTTGCACCTTAGCTTCTGTTTTAGCTAAAGTTTATAGAGATAAATTAATGGAAAAATATGATAAAGAGTATCCTTTATATAAATTCTCAAAACATAAAGGTTATCCAACCAAAGAACACTATTCATTAATTAAAAAATATGGTGTTTGTAAGATCCATAGAAAAAGCTTTTTAAGAACTTGACAATTTACTATTAATTCCTTATAATTATAAGGAATAAAAGCATTTTAACAATTAACAAGGAGGGAAGATGGAGATGAAAAGAATTGATGATCCAGAGTTTTGTGTTTGCGGCCGGATCGTTGAAAAAGGAAAAGCCTGTATTTGTGGTTTTCAGGACGAAGAGGGAGGAGAAAAGAGAGAAAATATTTTTTATTACGAAGAAATAATTTCTCTTTCTTCAAGAACAGAAGAACACAGATTAGAAGAAGGCTTTAATTTAATTGCTTTGGCAACAAAGGGTCTTTGAATTTATAAAAAGGGTGGGAATTATGTTATAAAATCCCACCCTTTGCTTTTTAATGGTATTGACTTTTTTGAGGATTAATGTATAATTAAATATTGTTAATTTGATTAAAAGTACCTTTACAAAAGGAGGTGTAAGATGAAATGTAACCTTTGTGGAAAGGTTCGAGAAAAAGAGCGGCACGTTATTTGCCGGTCTTGTTACAAAGATTATGTCTTTGAGGCTGCTCAAAGGCTGGAAAAAGGAGAAGTTATTTCTCCTACTTCGTGGGCGATAGAAAAGGCCCTGGGGGTTCTTGAAAAAACCAGGAGGGAATTTCAAGAAGCCAGGGAAGAGTTTCTTCAACTGCAAAAAACAGTTGGAGAACAGGCCTTTGTCTTTGTTAACGAAAAAAGACAGGGTCGTTATGTGCCCAAAGAAGTTTTTTCCCGGGTGTATGAAGAGAGGAAAAAAAGTCTTTGGGTCGAAAGAGGGGGAAATAAAGTTTTTCGCCAGATGAAGCTTCTTGAGGCTCGAGTTAATGAGCTTGAAGAATTCTCTGGCGCCCTCGAAGCCAAAAAAAACGGAGGATAAGTTTAAAAGGGGATTATTAAAAAATCAATGATCCCCTTGTTTTTTTTAAACAAATAAGGTAGTATTCAAATATATGGCAGTACCAAAACAAAGAAAAACTAAATCAAGGACAAACCAAAGAAGAATGCATATTTACTTGAAAAAGACTTTTTTGGTTAATTGTTCTCAATGTGGGCAAAAAACTCGTCCTTATGTTGTTTGTAAACATTGTGGGTATTATAAAAAGAAAGAGGTTATTAATGTTTTAGCTAAATTAGACAAAAAAGAAAAAAAGAAAAGAGAGCAGGAAATGCAAGAAACTCAAAAAGAAGCCCCTAAAACATCAATGCAAGAACTTTCTAAAAAATAATAAACATGGCTTCAAGACATTTGGCAAGATCAGTAGTAATGCAGAGTTTATATGAATGGGATTTTTATAACAAGAAAAAAGACTTAACTATAATATTAGAAAGAAATACTGATGAATTTGCTCCTGGAATTGAAGACAAAGATTTTATTTGGCAGTTGTTAACTGGTATTATTCAGAATATATCAAAAATTGATAAAATAATAGAAAAAGCAGCACCTGAATGGCCGATTGAACAAATATCTATTGTTGACAGAAATGTTCTAAGAATAGGCTTATATGAGTTGTTATATGAAGATAAAAAAGAAGTTCCTCCTAAAGTAGCTATTAATGAAGCTATTGAGTTAGCTAAAAATTTTGGCGGAGAAAATTCAGGTAAATTTATTAATGGAGTCTTGGGTACAGTTTATAAAGAAGTAATGACAGAAGAAAAAAAAGATGAATGATTTTTCTTTACTTGAACAAAAACTTAATTTAAAATTTAATAATCAAGATCTTTTAATTCAAGCCTTTACTCACAGGTCTTATTTAAATGAAAATAAAAATCTTAGTCTTTCTCATAATGAAAGATTAGAATTTTTAGGAGATGCTGTTTTAGAGTTAGTAATTACAGAATATCTATATTTGAATTATCCTAAAAAAACAGAAGGAGAATTAACTAGTTGGAGAGCAGCTTTAGTTAATGGAAATATTTTAGGAGAAATTGGAGAAAAATTAGGATTTAATGATTTTGTTTTATTGTCTTCTGGAGAAAAAAAAGAAAAAGGTAAAGCTAGAAAATATATTTTAGCTAAGGTTTTTGAAGCCTTTATTGGTGCTTTATATCTTGACCAAGGGATAAAGTCTTGTTATAATCTTATTCAAGAAGCCTTGATTTCTCAGTTAGAATTTGTTATAGAAAAAGGGCTTCACAAAAGTGCCAAATCAAGGTTTCAAGAAAAAGCTCAAGAAATTATAGGCGTTACTCCTCATTATAGTCTTTTAGAAGAATCAGGTCCTGATCATAAAAAAAGTTTTATTATAGGAGTTTTCTTAGAAAAAGATTTAGTAGCTAGAGCCCAAGGTTCTTCTAAACAAGAAGCAGAAGAAAAAGCAGCTCAAGAAGCCCTAAAAATAAAAGAGTGGAATAATAATTAATATATGTTAGTAATAAGATTATTTAGAGCAGGAAAAAAAAATCAACCATTTTTTAAAATAGTAGTAACTGATAAAAATAACCCTCCTAGAGGAGGAAGGTTTGTTCAAGAACTTGGTTTTTTTAATCCCTTGACTAAACAAAAATCTATTGATTCAGAAAGAGCTAAATATTGGATTTCAAAAGGAGCTCAGCCCTCTGACTCAATATATAATCTTTTAATTGCCGAGAAAATAATAGAGGGGAAAAAAAGATCAGTTCATGCCAAGAAAAAAGGAGAAGAAAAACCAGCAGAAGAAAAAGTTGACAAAAAAGAAGAATAAAATAAAATATATTTAAGAAAGAGTAGCTGTTAATTTTGAAAGGTCGGGCTACTGTTAGTTAATCAGAAAATAATCATGGCAGAAGAAAAAGATAAAGCATTGTTAGAATATATTGTGAAAGCCTTAGTTGATAATCCTGATGATGTGAAGGTTGAAAGAAAAATAGACGAAATGGGAGTGCTTCTTTCTTTAAAAGTAAACCCTGAAGATATGGGTCAAATTATTGGAAGAGCTGGATCAACGGCTAAAGCTATCCGTTCTTTAATTAGAATTATTGGTTTAAAAAATCACGCTAGAGTAAACCTAAAGATTGAAGAACCAGAAGGAGGGAGAGCACCTTCTAAGAGAGAAGAAAAATCAGAATCTTCAAAAGATTCAGGTTTAGAAGACTTACAGCTCTAAATTAATTGTTTAATTAACAGAAAGATGGCGCCTTTAGAGCGCCGCTTTCTTTTTAAAAATGAAGTTTGATATTATTACTATTTTCCCTAACATTTTTGACTCATATTTTAACCATGGATTAATTGCTAGGGGATTAAAAAAGAAGTTAATTCAAATCAAAACTCATAATTTAAGAAAGTGGACTATAGATAAACACAAATCAGTAGATGATCGTCCATTTGGGGGAGGATTGGGTATGGTAATGAAAATAGAACCAATCTTTGAAGCCGTTAAAGCAATTAAAAAAAATAATTCAAAGGTTATTTTTTTTACTCCTCGAGGAAAAAAATTTAATCAAAAAATAGCTTGGCAATTAAGTAAACAAAAACAGCTTATTTTTATTTGTGGTAGATATGAAGGAGTTGATGAGAGAGTGGCTGAAAAAATAGCTGATCTTAAACTTTCTATTGGTGATTATGTTTTGATGGGGGGAGAAGTCCCGACTTTAGTTGTTATTGAAGCCGTTTCAAGGCTTATCCCAGGAATAATAGCCAAAGAACAATTATTGCAAGAAAGAACTACTAAAAAAAAGGGTTATGTAGAATATCCTCAATACACTAGGCCAGAAGTTTTTAACCCTAAAAAGGGAGTAAATTGGAAAGTGCCGAAAGAACTAATTTCTGGTAATCACGAGAGAATTAGAAAATGGAGAGAAAAAAAATCTCAAACAATTGAAAAATAATTCTTTTGTGATAAAATAATTTTATTGGGTAGGTACCAAAGCAGTCAAATGGAGCTGACTGTAAATCAGCTGGCTTATGCCTTCGGGGGTGCAAATCCCTCCCTGCCCACAAAATAGGCCAGGGTAGCTTAGTGGTTAAAGCACGTCATTGGTAATGACGAGACCGACGGTTCAACTCCGTCTCCTGGCTTAGTAATAAATTAAAAAATATATGGCAAAGAAAAAAAAATTTATAAAACTTGTTTGTAAGCAATGCAACAAAATTAATTATTTTACTAATAAATCTAAAGCATTGGTAGAAGAAAAATTAAACTTAAAAAAGTTTTGTAAGTGGTGTAGAAAACATACAGATCATAAAGAAGGGAAAAAATAGTTTTATTCTAAACTTGTTCATTGACACAGTAGTCCATAATGTTAAAATAAAATAAGGGTTACTTTGAATTATTACATTGGTTTTATTGTTATTTGTTATGTCAAGATATTGTTTAGATAAAAAAGAAAAAGCCTTAATTTTAAGAGAAAAAGGATATTCGATAAAAGAAATTTCTAAAGAAATAAATGTTGCTCAAAGTACTTCTTCTGTTTGGGTTAGAAATATTAAACTAAACAATAGGGCAAAAGAAAGATTATATAAAAGAAAACTTTTATCTTATTATAAATCTTCTTTGTCTTGGAATAAAAAAAGAGAAGAAGAAAAAAAACATTATTTTAATATTGCCAAGATATTAGTTAATAAAATAAAATTTGATATTAATCAATCAAAAATATATTGTGCTTTGTTATATTGGTGTGAAGGAGGAAAAACTTATAGCAGCTCGGTAAGGTTTATTAATTCTGATCCAGCCCTAGTCAAAACATTTTTGTCTCTGTTCAGGAAGGCCTTTAAGGTAAATGAAGGAAAATTTCGTGTTTTAATGCATCTTCATTCTTATCATGATGAAAAAAAACAGAAAAATTTTTGGTCAAATTTAACAAAAATTCCTAAAAGTCAATTTAATCAAACATATTTAAAAAGCAATACAAAAAAAAGGATAAAAGAGAATTACCCGGGATGTATAGCTATATATTATTATGATTGTAAAATTATAAGAGAAATAAAAGCAATTTATGAGGTTTTTTCAAAAAAGATGGGGATGTAGCTCTAATTGGCAGAGCGATTGACTCCAAATCAATAGGTTCTAGGTTCGACCCCTAGCATCCCCGTATGATTTTAGAAATTAAAAAAGATAAAGACCTTGTTTTAAGAAAAAAATGTCAGGAAATTAAAGATTTAAGTTCTATTAAAGAACTTATTTTTGATATGAAACAAACCATGGAAATAGCTGGGGGCGTAGGATTAGCTGCTTCTCAGGTTGGAGAATTAAAAAGAGTAATAATCGTTCGTTTTCCAGGACAAGATAATTCTTTTGCCCTAATTAATCCTAAAATTATTTCTAAAAGCTTTAAAAAAAATTTGGAAAAAGAGGGTTGTTTAAGTTTCCCCGGAGTTTTTTTGGATATTAAAAGAGCAGAGAAAATAAGAGTTGATTTTTTAAATGAACAAGGAGAAAAAAAGAGTCTTTTTTTGCAAGGATTAGCAGCTAGAATAGTTCAGCACGAAGTAGATCATTTAGACGGTATAGTGTTTTTAAAAAGATTAAGTTTTTTCCAAAGAAGAAAATGCAATTTTTAAAAAATTACTTGAAAACCCCTATTATTATAAAAGCTTTTTCTAAAATAAAAAGGAAAGATTTTATTCCTCAAGGGTTTAAACATTTAGCTGAATTTGATGAACCAATACCAATAGGTTATGGTCAAACTATTTCTCAACCCCAAGTGGTTGCTTTTATGTTAGAACAGTTACAACCAAAACCAGGAAATAAAATTTTAGATATAGGGGCAGGTTCTGGGTGGACAACAGCTTTATTAGCTCAAATAGTTTCCCAGAAAAAAGGAGGCAAAGTAATAGCTATGGAATTAATTTCAGAATTAGCAGAATTTGGTAGGAATAATGATAAAAAATATAACTGTATTAAAAAAGGTGTTGTTGAGTTTCTGTGTCAAAACGCCTTTCTAGGATATAAAGAACAAGCTCCGTATGATAGAATTTTAGTTTCAGCTTGTGCTCAAAAAATACCTCAGGAATGGAAAGATCAATTGAAAATAGGCGGGAAAATTGTCACCTCCTTTAAATCTTCAATTATAGTTCTTGAGAAGAAAAAACAAGGTTTTGAACAAAAAGAATATTCTGGGTTTTCTTTTGTTCCCTTAATACAAGAATGAGAATTATAATTTTACTTTTAATTTTATTGTTTATTTTTTTAATTTGGATTTTTTGGCCCTTAAGTTCGACAGAAATAATTGAGTTTGAAATACGAA
>JAQUNM010000011.1:0-5598 GCA_028717605.1 Minisyncoccota bacterium | reverse complement strand
GGTCCTATTTGTAATCCTGGTTTAAAAAGCATTGAAGCTGCTTTAGATCCCAAAGAAACAGATTATTGGTATTATTTATCTAAACCAGATGGAGAAACTGTTTTTAGTAGAAACTTTCAAGAACACGTTCAGGCTAAAAATAAATATTTGACAGATTAAAGAACTATTTAATATAATGAATGTATGAAAAAAATAATAATGATAATAGCTTTTCGAGATTTTAAAGACGAAGAATATTTTATTCCCAAACAACTTTTTAAAAAATCAGGATTTATTGTAAAAACAGCTAGTTCAGAAAAAGGAACAGCTATTGGTTCTGAAGGAGGAGAAACAAAAATTGATTTACTTTTAGAAGAAATTAAAGATTTTGATGCTTTAGTTTTAGTCGGTGGCCAAGGTTGTCTGAAATACCTTGATAATGAAAAAGTTTATCAATTAATTCAGAGTGCTCATTTGCAAGAAAAACTTATAGCTGGAATTTGTATTGCTCCGGTTATTTTAGCTAAAGCCGGTATTTTAAAACAGAAACAAGCGACTGTATGGAATTCCTCTTTAGATAAATCAGCTATTAAGATTCTAAAAGAAAATGGAGCTATTTTTGAACAAGAATTTTCTGTAGTTCAAGATAATAATATTATAACAGCTCCTGGTCCTTCAGCAGTAAAGGACTTTGCTCAAGCAATAATAAATAATTTATGAGTTTTTTGCCTGATATAATTTTTTATTTTTCAGTATTAGTTGTTCTGGTTTTATTTTTATGGATAATAAAAATATTGTTTTTCACTCCAGGAATTAATCTTAGCAAGATAAAAAGATTTATTGTTCTATTTTTGATAATTATTGTGGGTATCAGTTCTTCTTTTTTGGTTTCTTTGTGGTTAGAAAGAGGAGAAGTAATGAAACCTAATATAATTTTTAAAATAGAGCAGCCATCTTTATTAACTCAATTTCCCTCTAGTCCTAGTTTTGTTAAAATAGATGATTATTATTTTTCCGGTCCTTTTTCAATTAACCAAAAATATAGAGAAAGTCCGGTTAGCCTTTGGACTGCTTTTTGTGAAAATGATATAATAGGAATAGGTGTTTTTTCTGTTAATGATCCAGATTTTACCCAAGAACAAAAAAATTGTTTTTCTCAGATTTGTTCTAATTCTTTTTATGCTACCTTACCTTTTTTTAAACAAGAAGAAATATCCCAATTAGAAAAAATTGCTAATTATCTTATAATTAAATTTAATCCTCAATGTAATTTTTATGAATAATTTTTTAAAAAAAATAAAGTTTGAAAAATTTTCTGTTTATTTATTAATTCTTGCTTTTTTATTATTAATAATATTATTATATTCTGTTTTTTCAACAGGAGTAAAAGGCTTAAAATTAATAACACCTAATCAGGGAGAAACTTGGGAAATAGGGCAAACCTATTCTATCGTTTGGGAAAGCCAGAATATTGAAAAAGTAGGTATAGTTTTGTTTCAGGGCAAAGAACCTCAATGGATTGCTAAAAATATTAATGCTAAGTTGAAAAAACATGAGTGGACTATTCAATTTGGTCAAGATTTTGGGTCTAATTATTGGATAGCTATTTTTGAATATCCTTGGCACGAAAAAGCTTTAATTGACTATTCAATAAAATCATTTACTATTGCTCCTTCTGATTATTTTACTTGTGAACAGGGATCTATTGACCAACAATGGCTTTATTTACCAGGAGATTTACCTGGGTTAAGAAAGGTTTTTATAACTTCTAATACTTATAAAGGAGATTTAGGCGGGCTAGAAGGGGCTGATCAAATATGTCAAAATGAAGCTCAAATTCTAGAATTAGACGGACAATGGTTAGCTTTTATGGGTGGGGAACAGAAAGGAGAAACAATTGTAGAAAGATTAGAAAAAACAACCAAAGGGTTAACTGGTATTTTTATAGAAGCTAAGTCTGATTTTGACCTAGGGCGAGATCAAAGTTGTTATCGGTTTATAGCTAAAGATTTAGAAGAATTTTTAAAGATATTTTCAGGAAATAAATCTATTTATTCTCGTTTGTTAAGTCCTTCTTTCTTTGCAAAAATAGATAAAATATGGTTAGGAAGAATTAATCAAGAAAGCAAAGAAACCTGTATTTTTCTTCCAGATGTTTCTACTTTTTCTTATTTATCTGAGAAATATAGTTCGAGTTCTACTTGTCAGAATTGGACCAGAGAAGACTCCTTTGTTACTGGTTATAGAGAAAGAGAAGAAATAAATTTTCCTCAATGTTTTACTCCAGAAGGAGAAAGAACAGATGCAGTTAGGCTAGGAGGATTAAGCTCTGCTTCTTTTGGGGTAAATTTTGTTTCTCAACAAGGAAAAGTTTGTGATACTAAACAATATCTTCTTTGCATTGAGTCTTGACTTTTTTAAAAGAAATATTATACTTAAATTAGCCATAGAAAATAGGTGAACAATAAATCCTATTGAGGCCAGTAAATTTAGCTGTCTATGGTTGACAGCTTTTATAATTATATGCCAATTTCAAAAGAAAAAAAATCAGAGATATTAAAAGATTTAGAAGAAAAAATTGATCAGCAAAAATCAATTGTTTTTGTTGAAACTAAGGGATTAAAAACTAAAGACATAGAAACCTTGAAGAAAGAACTAAGAAAAGAAAATTGTTCTTTTTTAATAGCCAAAAAAACATTATTAAATATTGTTTTAAAGAATAAAAAAATTGATCCTTTAGATATAGAAACCCAGTTTGGAATAGTTCTTGGCTTTGAGGATGAAATAGCTCCAGCTAGAATTGTTTATAAAAAATCAAAAACAGATAATATTAAAATATTAGGAGGTATATTTGAGAATGAGATTAAACCAGAGCAAGAAATAATTGCTTTAGCACAACTTCCTTCAAGGAATGTTTTGTTGCAAAGATTAACAGGAAGTATTTGTTATCCTTTAACTGGTTTTTTAAATATTTTGCAAGCAAATATAAAAGGTCTAATTTATGCTTTAAATTCAATTAAAAAGTAATCATCAAAGAGAAAATAAATAATTTCTTTGTTTTAAAAAAATGACAGAAGAAAAAAAAGTAGAAGTGCCAAAAAAGTTTGAAAAATTGGTTCAAGAAATAGAAAAAATGTCTGTTTTAGAACTATCAGAATTAGTCAAAGTGTTAGAAGAAAAGTTCGGGGTTTCAGCTCAAGCTCCAATGGTAGCTGCTCCTGTTCAACCAACAGTAACTGATCAACCCGCAGCTGAAGAAAAAACTTCTTTTAATGTAGAGCTTCAAGCAATTGGTGATAAGAAAATAGAAGTCATCAAGGTAGTTAGAGATATTACTGAAAAAGGATTAAAAGAAGCTAAAGACTTAGTTGACGCAGCTGCTTCTGCTCCTCAAATAATTAAAGAAGGAGTTAAAAAGGAAGAGGCAGAAGAATTAAAGAAGAAATTTGAGGCAGCTGGGGCTAAAGTAGAATTAAAATAACTCTAGTTCGTAAACTTTGTTTTTGTTAGCTATAAACATTTTATTTTTGTTTATAGCTATTTTTTTGAGTTGATCAAATTTTTCGCTTTGGAGTTGTTTGATTATTTCTAGTTTTTTATTAGTAATAATTATTCTTTTATTCTCTGGATCTAAAAAGTAAAGATAATTTGTGTCTTTATTAGTTTCTATTTGAGAAAGTTTATTTACTGCTGGAAAAGTATTAATCGGAAAACTCTGGATTAACTCTTTTTGATAAAATAAATCTACTGAATTGTCTTTTAGAACCCAAATAGAGCCATCAATGGCTAGATCATTGCAAGGATGGTTTTGTTTTATCCAATAAATTGGTTTTTGCCAATTTAGGTTTCCCAAGTTCTGGTAAAAAAGAATACTACAGTTATTTTTGTCAAGAAAGTATAAGCTTGAATAATAAGAATATATTTGATCAAAATTAAAATCAAAAGAGGGGATTGAATAAATTTCATTTGCAAAAGATATTTTTTCAGGACTTAAAAAAGCTAAAAAACTATTTAAATAAGGAGTAACTAGTTTATATTCTATTTCTGTGCATTCTTTCTGTAGGTTACACGCTTTGTTGGGGAAAAATAAATACAATTGATTATTAATGTAAATGATATCTGATAGGTTTTGTTCAAAACTAAGTAACAATTTTGGTTCTACAATTTCTAAATTATTAATATTTTTTAGAATATCTTCTATTTCTTTAATAAAATTTTTATCATTGGTTTTTGTTAATAATTCTTGTAAAACTATGTTAGCTTCTTCTGTGTCTAATTCTTGGGCTTTGATAATTTGTTCTTGGAAATAAGCAGTTTTTTGTTTATTTTTTTGTATTTCTTTTTGACGGAATAAATAACCAACAAAAATTAGAAAAAGAAGTAAAAATATTAAAATTAATTTCTTTTTGTTAAACTTTTTTTTCAAAATTCCTTTTTCTAAAAAATTAGGAATTTTTAATTTTTTCTTTTTAAACGAAAATCTTTTAAAAAAATCTGAAAAATTTAATTTTTTAAAATCATTATTTTTTTTATTAATAATTTTTTTAGATTTGTCTTCGTGATTTTTTAAAAAAACCAAAAGACAAAAGCCGGAAACTTTTTTGTTTTTTAAAGAAGAGGGAATTAACTGATTTATTTTTTCTTCATTCAATTCTGTTATATTCTTAAACCTTTTTAAAATTTCCTCTTTTTCGAAAAGTTCATATATATTTTTGTTTAAAATTAGAATCAAATCATTTTCAGCTAATTTTCCAGTAATAATACTTAAGAAAATTCTTAAAGGATATGGCTCTATTTCTTGGTTATTAAAGCTTTGACTTAAGTCAGTAATTTCTCCTGCTCTAATCAATAAAGCTTTCATGCTGCCTGTTTTGGTAAAAAAAAGCTCAGAGTTTTTAATTGCCGCTATAGCATAGTTTAAGTTTCCTAGCCAATGAACATTTTCTTTTTTAACTTGTTCGGCTAAATATTCATTAGCTTTTTTTAAAGTATTAGAAAGTGATTTTTCTGGATGTTGGATGTTACTATAATAATTTTTTTTAATACAAGCATTTAGTTTTTCTAAAAAATGTTTATTTTCCGGAATACTTTTTTCCAATTCCCCAGCTGAAAAAAAATAACCGCCTCTTTTTTCATAAATATTAGTAGGTTGATGAACAAAGGTTTCAAAAATATTACCCTGTTCAGAATCAGGATTAAAATGGAGCTCAAATATTCTCATTGTTTTTATTATAACCATTTTTTAAAAGAAGACAAATTTTACTTTTAATCTATTGCTTTTTAACCAATTTATAGTATGATAATAACAATGAAACTGAATTCTAAAATATTAGCCCTATTAATGCTAATTTTATTAGCTTCAGTCTTCTTCTTTTCAGAACAATCCAGGCTTTATCTAGCTGATCTTCTATCTCTCCCAGGTAATTATCATACTATTGAAGCTAAAACCAATAATCCAGACCAAGGACTAATCAATAACGAACCCTCTCTTCTATTCCAAGTAAGAAACAACCAATCCACTACTATTAAAGCCATAGCTTTACCAGGCTATGAGTTTTCCTATTGGTTGCAATTCACTAGTTCTTTACAAGACGAGATTAAAAACACCACTCCCTTATT
>JAQUNM010000010.1 GCA_028717605.1 Minisyncoccota bacterium | reverse complement strand
TAAAAGCTTGGGCAATTTTTCCCTTTTTTCCTAAATACTTAATTCTTAGTTTTTCTAGGTCCTGTGAATCAGAGATAGTCTGCCAATCATTATCAAATTCTTTTTTTAATTCTAAGATTTGCATAATTTAATTATACAAAAATATATAAAAAAAGAAAGGGTCTGAGTGTAGAATCAACTCAGACCCAATTTTGCTAAACTTGTGTTCCTGTTAGTATTTTAATTCTAACAGGATTCTTTTTGGTTCTCCTTTTAAAGAGAACCCTATTTTCCTCTTCTCGGTCTCCGTAGATTAGTTCTAATACATAACCTCCGAAACCTTTTTTGATTATAAAGCGATACTCTCCGTCTACAACTTCACTGATTTTTCTCATTTTTTCCTCCTTTTCAGCTTGAATATAAAATACTATATCATATATTGAATATATTATCAATATAAGATTATCTTAATTCGCAAATATCAAAAAAAGGAGAAACTGCTTTAAAAATACTTAGAAGTTCTTTATCAGAAAAAGGTTTAGCTTCAAATCCAGTAATTGTTTTTCCTGGTTTAAAATTCTGCAAATAATATTTTTTAGCTCCTTTTATCCATCTAGCTATTTTTAGAATATCTTTTTTATCTAAAAATCCAGGAATCAAGGTTGTTCTAAATTCATAATCAATACAAGAGCTTTTTAAAATATCAATACTTTTTTGTATGTTTTTAATATTAGTTTTAACACAAGTAATTTTATCATATTTTTCCGGAGGAGCTTTTATATCCATAGCTACATAATCTATTAATTTTTCATTTATTAATTTTTTTAACAAACCTGGATTAAAACCATTAGTGTCTAGTTTAATCGAATATCCTAATTTTTTAATTTTTCTAATAAATAAATCAATGTCTTTGTGCATTAAAGGTTCTCCCCCCGTAATAACCACTCCTTGCAAAAGACCTTTTCTCTGTTTTAAGAAATCAAATATTTCTTTTTCTGAAATCAAAGGATGATCTTTAATTTTTTCTGGTAAAACTAATTCTGGGTTATAACAAAAAAAACACCTAAAAGGACATGTACTGGTAAAAATAATAGCTGAAAGTTTTTGAGGATAATCAATAAGAGTAATTTTTTGTAATCCTCCTATTTTCATAATTTATATGATCTCCTTTCTTTAAATTCTTGTTTTTTACCATCGTTCCATTGTTTAATTGGCCTTAAATAACCAACTATTCTAGAATAAACTTCGCAAGGTTGTTCAATCGTGCACTTAGGACAAGTGGTGTGTTCTCCAGAAATGTATCCATGAGAAGGACAAATAGAAAAAGTAGGAGTTAAAGTAATATATGGCAAGCGAAATTTTTCAAAAACTTTTTTAACTAAACTTTTAGCTGCTTCTCCGTTTGGTAATCTTTCTCCCAAAAACAAATGTACGACTGTGCCACCAGTATAAGAAACCTGATAATCATCTTGATGTTTTAAAACTTCAAAAATATCATCTGTATAATTAACTGGTAGCTGAGTAGAATTAGTATAATAAGGAACTTCTTTTGTTCCAGCTGTAATAATGTCTGGATAAATTTGTTTGTCAATTTTTGCTTGACGATAGCTAGTTCCTTCTCCCGGGGTAGCTTCTAAATTATACAAATTACCGGTTTCTTCTTGATATTTGATCAATTTTTCTCTCATAAAAGTTAAAATTTCTAAACCAAATTTTCTAGCCTTAGAATCAGCAATGTTTTTACCTAAAAAATTTAATAAAGCTTCATTCATACCCACTAAACCAATAGTAGAAAAATGATTGCCAAAATAATTCCCCCTTATTTTTTTGATTGAAGCTAGATAATGTTTAGAATAAGGATAAAGTCCTTTTTCCATAAATTTCTCTAAAATTTTTCTTTTAATCTCTAGAGATTCTTTGGCTAAATCCATTAATCTTTCTAGTCTTTCAAAAAATTCTTTTTTGGTTTTAGAAAGATAACCAAGACGAGGTAAGTTAATAGTGACAATACCTAAACTTCCGGTTAGAGGAGAGGCACCAAACAATCCTCCTCCTCTTTTATATAATTCTCTATTATCCAACCTTAAACGACAACACATACTTCTGGCATCTTCCGGGTTCATGTCTGATTGAATAAAATTAGAAAAATAATTAATTCCATATTTAGCTGTTGCTTCCCACATTGGTTTTAGAGATGGATTATCCCAATCAAAATCTTTGGTGATAGAAATAGTTGGGATAGGAAAGGTAAATGGACGATTTTTAGAATCTCCCTCCATTAAACATTCATAAAAAGCTTTATTAAAAACATCAACTTCTGGCTGAAATTCGCCATAAGTCTGATCTTGGGGAACCCCACCGATAATAACTGGCTGATTTTTATAAAAATTAGGTATTTTAATATCTAAAGAAACATTAATAAAAGGAGTTTGAAAACCAACCCTAGTAGGAACCATGCAATTAAATAAAAACTCTTGAACTCCTTGTTTTACTTGAGCGTAGTTCAAATTATCATACCTTATAAAAGGAGCTAATAAAGTATCAAAATTAGAAACAGCTTCAGCTCCAGCTGCTTCTCCTTGAACAGTATAAAGAAAATTTACTAGTTGTCCTAAAACTGATCTAAAATGTTTTGGCGGCTTTGATTCTATTTTAGAAGGAACCCCACCAAAACCCTTTAAAAGAATATCATATAAATCCCAACCCATACAATACGGAGCTAACACATCTAAATCATGCAAATGCATATCTTCATTAGAAGCTGCTTCTCTAATTTCTTTAGGATATATTTTATTAAGCCAATACTTTTTAGAAATTTTAGAGGTAATGTATTGATTAAGCCCTTGTAAAGAATAGGTCATATTGGCGTTTTCTTTAACTTGCCAATCTAATTCTTTAACATAGTCATCTACTGTTTCTATTGATTCATCAGAAACAGCTACCATTTCTCTAACTTTTCTTCTCTGTTCTCTGTATAAAATATAGGCTTTAGCTGTTTCAACCAAACCCTCTAAAATTAAAACTTCTTCAATAATATCTTGAACTTGTTCTACTTGAGGAATTTCATTTTTTTTAAACCTGCGATTTAAAAGTTCAATTACTCTGTTAGTTATTTTTTTTGATTTCTCTCCATTTCCTTGTTTAGTGGCAGTAAGAGCCTTGAAAACCGCTTGTTCGATTCTGGTTTGATCAAAATCAATAATTTCTTGATTTCTTTTTTGAACTTTTAAAATCTTGTTTTGCATTAAACAATAATAACTTAAAAATTAAAATTAAGCAAATTGGGGAAAACTTTTTAAAATCCAGTAACAATAATTGTTACTTTTATTTCTCCTTTGCCTAATTTTTCGTCTTGAATAGCGCCAAAAATAATTTTAGCCTCTGAAGAAACTTCTTGATTAATAATTTTAGCTATTTCTTCTACCTCTATTAAACTAATATCTGGACCACCAGTGACATTAAACAATACTCCTTTTCCTCCTTTACAAGAAAAATCTAATAATGGTGATTTAAGTGCCTTTTGAGTAGCTATTTTAGCTCTATTTTCTCCTTTAGCTATGCCTATACCGAAAATAGCTGAACCAGAATCCTTCATAATTGATTTAATATCAGCAAAATCAATATTAATTAAACCAGGTAAAGTAATTAAATCAGAAATACCCTGAACAGCTTGTCTTAATATTTCATCACAAAACCAAAAAGCATCATTAATATTTGTTTTAGAATCTAAAGAACAAAGAAGTTTATCATTAGAAATAACAATTAAGGCATCAACCTTTTCTTTCAATTCTTTTAAAACCCTTTCAGCTATTTTTGTTCTCTCTGCACCCTCAAAAGAGAAAGGTTTGGTAACCACAGCTATGGTCAAAGCCCCAATTGCTTTAGCTTCTTGAGCTATAACAGAAACAGCTCCACTACCACATCCTCCTCCTAAACCACATGTAACAAAAACCATATCAGAGTCTTTTAAAACATCTTTGATTTCATTAATTTGTTCTAAGGCTGACTTCTTACCAATTTCAGGGTTCATTCCTGTGCCTAACCCCCTGGTAGTTTTTATTCCTATTTGAATCTGTTTTTCAGCTTTTGATTTTTTAAGATCCTGTGCATCAGCATTCATGGCAACTAGTTCCACCCCTTTGATATTACACTTTTTCATTCTAGAAATAGCATTTCCTCCAGAACCACCCACCCCAACTACTTTTATACTTGTAAATTTATTATTCATAGTTTTAGGGAGTAAAAATTTTTATTAATTTTTTAAACTTACCAATTATTTTTAGAAAAAAATTATCTGCTTCATCTTCTTGCTCTTTTTGAGCCTCTAATATAAGCCCCCAAGCAGTAGAAAAACTAGGATCATTAATTTGACTAACCAAACCTATTCTAGTAGCTAATTTAAATTCTTTTTTGGCTAATTCTTTCAAGCCTGACATTTGGGAACCCCCCCCAGTTAAAACAACGCCCGCCGGTAAAGAGTTTTTATCAATTAACTTAAGTTCTTGCTTTACTAATCTTAAAATTTCTAAAAGCCTAGCTTCTATTACTTTTTTTAATTCTTTTTTCGAGAAAGAAACTGATTCTTCTTGAGTTTGGACTTTAATTCTTTGGTCTTTTAAAGACAACAAATCACCGAACTCTGTTTTAATTTTTTCTGCTGTTTCTATGTCTATTTTAAAATAAACAGCAATATCATGAGTAATATTACGAGAACCTACTGGAAAAACCTTAGTATGAACTAAATTTCCCTCCTCAAAAACAGCTAAACTAGTTGTACAAGCCCCAATATCTATAACCAATACCCCTGCTTCTTTATCTTGCTCTGTTAAAACAGCATTAGCACTAGCCACTGGGGCTGGAAAACATTGCTCAACATCAAGATTACCATTTATTACACTATTAACCGAATTATCTAAATAAGGAGAAAAACCACAAACAGCTATTATTTCTGCCTCTAATCTTAAACCTTGCATACCAACTGGATCTTTTACTTTTCCTTCTTGGTCAACATTAAATCCTCTAGAAAAAATATTAATGATTTTGTTTTGATTCGATTTTAAAGGAAGGATTTTACAATTTTGTAATACCCTTTCAACGTCTTCTTGAGAAATTTTTTGATCAGCCCTAGAAACAGAGACTACGCCTGGAGAAAAAAAGCAAGACAAATGAGACCCATTAATGGCTAAATAAACACTTTCTAGTTTTTGATCTACTTTTTCTTCTATTGTAGAAACCATTTTTTCTATTTTTTTTGCCACCCCAGAAACATCTATGACTACTCCTTTTCTTACTTCAGAAGAGATCGGTTCTGTTGTTTTTATTAACTCTAAATCATTAGAGCCTGGTTTTTTAAAAACAGAAATCATTTTAATAGAGTGAGATCCAATATCTAGCCCTGTTAAAATATTTTTTTTACTCATATTTTTTAAAATAATATTTTTGTTTTGTTTGCATATTTTTATGATTATATCCTAAAACATGCAAAAGTCCATGAATTAAAACCTGATAAATATTGTCGGCTTGATCAGGACAAATAACAATTTCAGGAGTATAAAAAGGGTCTTCGGAATCATTACTAAAAGAAAGAACGTCGGTTGACTGGTTTTTATTTTTATATTTTTTATTAATCTTTTTAATTTCTTCTTTCTTAACTAGGGCTATTGAAATATTTTTATCACCCAAAATATCTTTAATAATTTTTCTAAATAATTTTTTATTTATTTTATAATTAGTCAAATTATTAATTTCTATGGACATAACATTTCCTTAACTATTTTCCCCACCTGATCTCCCCTCGCCCTGCTTTTAACTTGAGGCATTACTTCTGCTATTACTTTTTTAATGTCTTGCATCTGGGTTGCTTTTGTATTTTCAATGGCTTTTTTGATTATTTCTTTTAATTCTAACTCTGAAAGAGGTTCAGGAAGATATTTTTTTAAAATAAGTATTTCTTCTTCTTCTTTTTCTACTAAATCTTGTCTATTGCCTTTTTTAAATTCTTGGATTGACTCTTCTCTTTTTTTACTTTCAGAAAAAATAAGATTCAAAATTTCTTCTTTTGTCAATTCAGCCTTTTCATTGTTTTTATTTAACTTATTTAATTGATATATTTTTTCTTTTTCTTTGGCTTGAATAACAGCTAAAATACCCCTTAAAACAGAAACCCCTAGTTCTTGTTTAGCTTTAAGGGCGTTATTAAGATCTTGTTGAATCAGTTTCTTCATTATTTTTTTAATTTACCTAATTTAGCTAACTTTTGATATTCTTTTTTAAGTTCTTCTCTTCTTAGGGCAGCTCTTTTTTTTAATTGAGGACTTAGGGGTCTTTTTTTGTAAACCTTTTTTCTTGCTTCAATTAAAATACCGCTTTGTTTCATTTTTTTAGAAAAACGGCGAATTAGGTTTTGACTATTTTCGTGTTCATTTGAACGTTTTACTTCTAATGGCATATTATTTTTTCCACCCTCCCAGTAGATGAAAGTGCAAGTGATTAATTTCTTGTCCTCCTTTTTTGCCAACAGATATTTGAATCTTATATCCTGACAAAACGCCTACTTTTCGGGCTATTTTTTTAATTACAGAAAATATTTCTATTAAAAGATCTTTATTTTCTAGTTTGTTTAAGTTACTAATGTGTTCTTTGGGTATAATTAATAGGTGGACTGGTGCTTGCGGTTTAATATCTTTGAAAACAATAATGTTTTTATTTTGAAAAATAATATTAGCGGGAATTTTCTTATTAATTATTTGACAAAAAACACAACTCATTTTTTTAATTTCTTTTTAATTTCTTTAATTAAGTTATCTAATTTTATTAATGCTTGCTTACCGGTTTCCATATCTCTTAAAACAATTTGATTATCTAGAGCTTCTTTCTGACCAAAAATTAAAACATATTTGGCTTTTAATTTATTGGCTTTGTTTAATTGATTTCTTAAAGAGTCTCGACCAAAAGACTCAGCTATTTTTATTTTGGTTTTCCTAAATTCTTCTAGAATATTCAAGCTTTTTTTCTTAGCTAGTTCTCCGATCTGGGCTAGAAATATTTGGACCTCTGGTTCTTGATCAATTATTTCTTGTTTCCTCATCAACTCAATCACTCTTTCTATGCCAAAAGCTGCCCCACAAGCAGGAACATTTCTTCCCCCTAGAAGATTAATTAAATCATCATATCTTCCACCACCAGCTAGGGCTATACTTTTTTCTAAAGAATCTTTAGCAAATATTTCAAAAACTGTTTTAGTATAATAATCTAATCCTCGGACCAAAGACGAATTTAAAGAATAGGGCAATTCAATCTCATCTAAATATTCTAAAACTTCTTTAAAGTGTTTTTTACATTCTTCGCACAAATAATCAAGGGTTTGCGGAGCATCTGCTTTAACTGATTGACATTTGTCTTCTTTGCAATCTAAAACTCTTAAAACATTATCTTTTCTTCTCTTTTTACAATCAGAACACAAAGAAGATTGTCGTTTTTTAAGATAACTAGCTAAAATCTTTTTATAGCTAGGTCGACATTCTTTATCTCCTATGCTGTTTAATTCTACAATAACATTTTTTATCTTAAGTTCTTTTAATAAATTATAACAAATTTGAATTATTTGAGCATCAACAATAGAGCTTTTCTCTCCTAACGCCTCAAAACCTAGCTGCCAAAATTGACGATATCTTCCTGCTTGCGGTCTTTCATAACGGAAAAAAGGACCAAAATACCAAAGCTTAACTGGTTGAGAGAGATTATACATTCCATTTTCAATATATGACCTAGCTATCGGGGCTGTCCCTTCTGGCCTTAAGGCTAACCAATCATTGCCCTTAGTTTTTAAAGTATACATTTCTTTTTGAACAATATCTGTGCTATTGCCTACGCTTTTTTCAAAAAGCCCTACCTGCTCAACTATCGGAGTATGTATTTTACCAAAACCATAAAAATCAGCTATTTTTCTAGCTATTTCTTCAATCTTATAATAATACTTTTCTTCTTCTGGCAAAATGTCATGCATTCCTGATGGAGTTTGAAACTTTATCTTAGTCATAATTTGGTGTTTTAATTAAAGAAACAAATTGAAAAAATCTTATGTTAATCAAAGCCCTTCCTATAATATTTTCTTTAGAAACAACCCCAAATCTTCTTGAATCATAAGAAGCTGGTCTATTGTCCCCTAAAACAAAATATTCGTTCTCTTTTAAATAAATGGTTTTATCGCTTATTGTTTCAAAAGAAGCAGGTATATATGGTTCTTGTAAAACTATATCTTCTGAGACAATTACTTGATTGTTTTTAATTTGAACTTCTTCTCCTGGTAAACCAATAATTCTCTTGATGAATCTTTGACTAGAATTGTCTTCTAAATAAAAAATAATTATTTCTCCCCTTTCTGGCTCCCTAAGTCTATATGATAATTGATCAACAATAATATAATCATTATTATGAAAATTGGGTTGCATTGATTCTCCTCTAACTATAAAGGGCTGAAAAACAAAAATTCTAATAGGAATAACTATCACAATAGCAATAATAATGGTTTTTACTAAATCAAGGATCCAAAGAAAGAATTTTTTCATATTTTTATTATACTAAATTGTTGATTTTTTACAAGCATGATTAAGGGGGCCCCAAATTAGCAGCCCCCTTTAAATGATTAGCTTTTTTTAAGAGCCTTTATAATCAGCTCTCTAAGCTCTTTAGCAGGCACAAAAACCTGCTTTTCGGTCATAAGAAGCGAACTTAGCTTTTCGGCAAAATATATCTTTCTCAGATTATCTCTGAGAATCCCCTTTGGCTTTCCATTCATGCCATGATCACCTCCTTTGCGTAAATTAAAGAACAATTATATTTAATATCAGATAATAAAATTTTTGTCAAAAAATGAAAAACATTATATAATAAGTAAATGATTATTTTTCTTGGCCTGGGAAATCCAGGTAAAAAATATTTAAATACTAGGCATAATATAGGCTTTAGGGTTCTAGATAAGTTCCAAAAAGAAAAAAATTTTCCTAATTTTTCTTTTTCTAGAGAATGTGCCTTTTCTGAAAAAGATAATGTTTTACTTTTAAAACCATTAACTTTTATGAATAATTCTGGAAAGGTTTTAAAAAATAAAAAAATTTCTCAACTAATAGTTGTTCATGATGATATTGATTTAAAATTCGGCAAAATTAAAATAGTTAAAAATAGAACAAGTGCTGGTCACAAAGGAATAGAATCAATTATTCAAGAAATAAAAACAAAAAACTTTACAAGAATAAGAATAGGCATTAGTTCGGAAAAAAAACCGTTAAAAACTGAGTTTTTTGTTTTAAAAAATTTCAATTTCCTAGAAAGAAAAAAGATAGAAAACATTTTAGAAAAATCAGTTTTGGTCATGGATTCTTTAATTAATCAAGGCTTGGAAAAAACAATGAATGAATATAATTAGAGAACAAGCTTTAATTCTAGCTATTATTCCTTACTTTTTAGAAAGAGAAAATTTTTGGTTTGAAAAAAATATTAAATCTATTAAAGATCAGGCTTTTTTTAAAGAAAACACAATTTTATTAAAAAAAGAAAATAAATATAATCTTTCCTCTATTTTAAATAAACTCTCTAACCTAGGATATGAAAAAGTCCAAAAAGTAGAACAAATAGGAGAATTTTCTCATTTAGGAGGCTTATTATACGTTTTTCCTCTTAATTCTAAAAATATTCTTTGTTTTGAGTTTTCAGCTAATAAATTAGAAAAAATTAAGGAAATTCCTACAAACATAGATTTTAAAAAAAATAAAGCACTTTTAATTAAAAAAATAAAAAGACAAGATTCTTTTTCCAACTTAACTGATTTAAAACCCAATGATTATCTGGTTCATCTTGACCATGGTATTGGAATATTTAAAGAAAAATCAATTATAAACAATAATGAATATTATGTAATCGAATATGCAAAAAACGATAAACTTTATGTTCCTGTTAATTTAAAAAGAAAATTAAGCAAATACATTGGTTTTTCTCAACCTAAGATAACAAGATTAGGTGGCTATTATTGGGAAAAGAAAAAACAAAAGATTAAGCAGAAAACAGAAAAATTAGCTAAAGAAATCTTGTTATTAACCCAAAAAAGGGAAAAAGCATTAAGACCAGCTTATTTACCAGACGATGAAATAATGAATAATGTTTTAAGTAGCTTTGAATACGAAGAAACCCCAGATCAAATAAAAGCCTGGGAAGAAATTAAAAAAGATCTAGAAAAAGAAAGACCTATAGATAGGATAATTTGCGGTGATATTGGTTTTGGTAAAACAGAAATCGCCTTAAGAATAATGATAAAAGTTATTAATTCGGGGAAACAAGCAATTATGATATGTCCTACTACTATTCTAGCTAATCAACATTATAATAATTTTAAAAAAAGATTAAATAATCTTCCTATAAAAATAGCTTTACTTTCAAGGTTACAAAACAAAAAGGAACAACAAACTATTGTTAAAAATATTAAAAATATAGATATAATAATAGCTACTCATAGAATTTTTTCTAAAGATGTATTTAATCTCGTTTTTGAAAAAGGAGGGGTTTTAATTATAGACGAAGAGCAAAGGTTTGGGGTAAAACAAAAAGAAAAATTTAAAGAACTAAGAACCTACCTAGATATAGTTTCTCTTTCAGCTACCCCTATCCCCAGAACCCTTTACATGGCCTTAACCAATTTAAAAAAAATAAGCATTATCCAAACCCCACCCAAAAATAGATTGGCTATTAAAACATTTGTTCATTCGTTTGATAAAAAAATTATCAAAAAAGCTGTTGAAAAAGAATTAAAAAGAAAGGGTCAAGTTTATTATTTATATAATAAAGTAAAAAATATAGAAAAAATTAAAAAAGAATTAGAAGAATTAATCCCTTCGGCTAGGTTTGCTATAATTCATGGAAAATTAGAAGAAAAAGAAATGATTCAAATAATGCAAGATTTTCAAAATAAATTGATAGATGTTTTAATAGCTACCACCATAATTGAAAACGGTTTAGATATTAGTAATGTTAACACTCTCATTGTGGCTAATAGCGCTCTATTAGGACTGTCTCAGGCCTATCAAATAAAAGGAAGGGTCGGTAGATCTCATTCACAAGCTTATGCTTATTTTTTATATCCTAAAAAATTAACCGAAATAGCAAAACAAAGACTAAAAGTTTTAAAACAAGCAGAAGAGCTAGGTTCTGGTTATAAAATAGCTCTAAAAGATCTAGAACTAAGAGGAGCTGGTAATATTATAGGCAAAGAACAATCAGGTACTATCAATCAAGTAGGGCTTAATTTATATTGTCAAATTTTAGCTGATTCAATTGAAAGATTTACTTAAACCGTTTTTTCTTATATAATTATTTATTATGGAAAATTTTGAAAAGAAAGAAGAAACAATAGAAGATTTAAAAGAACAGTTAAAAGACAAAGAAGCAGAGATAGAAAGATTAAAACAGGATTTAATGCACGATAACTTAACTGGTTTAAAAACCAGAAAGTTTTTTTTAGAAACAGTACAAGCAGATGTTAAGTCTTTGTTTGACCCAGAAAAGGAAAAAAGAAAAGAAAGCCTAAAAAATTTAAGCATAATATTTTGCGATATTGATAATTTTAAAAAACTCAATGATAAACACGGCCATTCTTATGGAGATAAAATTTTAAAAGAAGTAAGTAATATCCTGCAAAAAAATGTTCGTGGATCTGATATTGTCTGTCGTTATGGCGGAGAAGAATTTGTAATTGCTTTAAGGGGAAGCAACGAAGAAGAAACCCAAAAAATAGCCGAGAAACTAAAACAATTAATAGAACAAAGCACTGAAGTAACAATAAGTGCTGGTGTTTCTCAAATCACACCTCTTTTATTACTAGAAGAAACAATAGAATCAGCTGATCAAGCCATGCTTTGGGCAAAAGAATCTGGAAAAAATCAAATTAAAACATTCAGTCAATACTTAAAAGAATCAAAAGACTCTTAATATGGAATTAATCTTAGTAGAAAGCCCAACTAAATCAAAAACTCTAAAAAGATTTTTAGGTAAAAACTATGAAATTATAGCGACAATGGGCCATGTTAGAGATTTGCCTAAAAATAAACTAGGAATAGACCCAGAAAAAAATTTTGAACCAGTTTATGCTGTTTTACCAAAAGCTAAACCAAAAATAAAAGAAATAAAAAATTCAATTAAAAAAGCGGATTCTGTTGTTCTAGCTGTTGATGAAGACAGAGAAGGAGAAGCTATTGCTTGGCATTTAAAAGAAATCCTAAAACTAAAAAACCCCAAAAGAATTGTTTTTCACGAAATAACCAAAGAAGCTATTTTAAAAGCTTTAAAAAACCCGAGAGAGATAGACTTAAGTTTAGTTAACGCTCAACAAACTAGAAGAATATTAGATAGACTAGTGGGTTATGAGCTTTCTCCTTTTTTGTGGAAAAAAGTTATTAGAGGCCTTTCAGCTGGAAGAGTCCAGTCAGTAGCTGTAAGATTAATAGTAGATAGAGAAAAACAAAGAGATAGCTTTGAAAAAAAAGAATATTGGAAAATTACAGCTTTCTTCGAGAAAAAATTTGAAGCCTTGTTGGTTAAAAAAAATAATAAAAAACTGGAAATTGAAAATAAAAAAGAGGCAGATAAGATTATCAAAGAAATAAAGGATAAAAAATATATTGTTGAAAAAATAGAAAAAAAGCAAACCAGAAGAAGTCCTCTTCCGCCTTTTACCACTAGCTCTTTACAACAAGAATGTTGGAGAAAATTTAATTATTCAGCTAAGTATACTATGCAAAATAGTCAACAGTTATACGAACAAGGACTAATTACCTATCATAGAACTGATTCCTTAAATTTAAGTCAAGAAGCCCTGAAACAAGCAGAGTCTTTTATAATTAACAAATATGGAGAAAATTATTATGAAAGAAAAACCTATAAAACAAAAACGAAGGCCCAAGAAGCTCATGAAGCAATTAGACCAACTAATGTTAATATAACTAAAACCTTAAAAGGATCACAAGAAAAAATATATAATTTAATTTGGCAAAGATTCGTCGCTTGCCAAATGAAATCAGCCCTATTTGACTCTTTAAAGGCAGAAATAAAGGTTGGAGATTATTCTTTTGAATCTTTGGGATCTATTTTAAAATTCAAAGGGTTTTTAGAGATTTATCCTTTAAGTTTTAAAGAAACCTTATTGCCAGAATTAAAAGAAAAAGAAATACTAAAACTTAATAAATTATTTCCTTCTCAGCATTTTACTCAACCTCCTCCCAGATATACAGAAGCTAGTTTAATAAAAGAATTAGAAAAAAATGATATTGGAAGGCCCTCTACTTATGCTCCTATTATAACCACTATCTTACAAAGAAATTATGTTATAAAAGATGAAGAAAAAAAATTTCAACCAACTGACATAGCTTTAATAGTTAATAATCTTTTAATCAATCATTTTCCAGAAATAGTGGATATTAAATTTACGGCCAATATGGAAAAAAAGCTTGACCAAATAGCTGAAAATAAGGTAAACTGGGTAACAGTTTTAAAAGAATTTTATCTTCCTTTCAAAAATAATCTTTTAAAAAAAGAAAAAGAAATAGAAAAAAAGAACATTACTGAAGAAGAAACAGAAAAGCTCTGCGAAATATGTAAAAGTAAAATAGTTATCAAAATAGGAAGATTTGGTCGATTCTATGCCTGCTCTAATTATCCTGAATGTAAATTTACCCAACCTTTAATAGAAGAAAAAACAGATAAAATTTGCCAAAAATGCGGTGCTCCAATGAAGATCAAAAGAAGTAGGTTCGGATCTTTCTTAGGCTGCTCCAATTATCCTGAATGTAAATACCTTGAAAAAATAGAAAAGAGCACTAAAATACAATGTCCGAAATGTAAAAAGGGAGAATTAATTGAAAGAAAAACAAAAAGAGGAAAAACTTTTTATTCTTGTTCACTTTATCCTAATTGTGTATACGCTGTTTGGGAAAAACCAAAATAAGCCGCGGTGCTGGAATTGGTAGACTGGGACGACTCAAAATCGTCTAGGAGTAATCCTGTGTGGGTTCGAGTCCCACCCGCGGCATTGCATAAAAGAAAAGCCAGCCTTTTAAACAAGACTGGCTTTTTTAATTATATTCTTTCTTTTATTTTCAAAATTTCTAAAGCCTGTTCCCAACACTCTTTAGTGCTTCTAGGAAGAGTTATTGTTGTTGCCATGTCTCTTTGAAACCAAAGCAAATCAAGATAAATAAGACATTTAGTACCGCAACTGAATAAAAGAACATAACTGATTTCTTTTTCATCTAAAGTAGCGGCAAAATCTTTTCCGTATTTTATATCTGGTTCTTGTCCTTCTTTCTCTGGAATGAATAGACTGATTAAAGCAGCTTGTATCTTTTTATCATTGATAGCTTTTTCAGCATCTTTTTTATTGTCAACCAAGACAACTTCAAAGCCATCTTCAAGCTTAAAAGCCTGAAGCGCTCTAAGTCTGTTTTCAAATTCATTCTCTACAATAAGAAGCTTCATTTTTATCACCTCCTTTGGATTTTTTAAAAAGCTACATTTATTATAAATTT
>JAQUNM010000009.1 GCA_028717605.1 Minisyncoccota bacterium | reverse complement strand
TTGAAGATTATTCAAAATATATTTATGCAATAGAAACTGGCTTAAGCTCAGATCCGGCTAATAATTGGCGGGTTTCTATGCTAGATAGTATTAGTTTAATTAGTAATTCTGATTGTCACAGTCCGTCCAAGTTAGGACGAGAAGCTAATGTTTTTGATACAGAGCTTAATTATTATAGTATTTTAGAAGCAATTAAAAATAAAGATCCAGAAAAATTTCTTTACACTATTGAATTTTTTCCAGAAGAAGGAAAATACCATTATGACGGTCACAGAAACTGTGGGATAAGTTTTTCTCCTAAACAAAGTAAAGAACATAATAATATTTGTCCTATTTGTAAAAAACCCTTAACTATAGGAGTCTTAAATAGGATAGAAGAATTAGCTGACAGAGAAGAAGGACAAAAACCTAAGAAAATAATACCTTTTAAGAGTTTAATCCCTTTAATAGAAATTATCGCTGAAGTATTAAAGGTTAATTCTTTATCTTTAAAGGTTAAAAAAGAATACGAAAAGTTAATTAAATCTTTTTCTAATGAGTTTGATATTTTGTTAAATATTAAAAAAAATGAATTAAACCAAGTTGTTTCTCCAGAAATTACCCAAGCAATTATTCAGGTAAGAGAAGGGAGGGTTATTTTAGAGCCAGGTTATGATGGAGTTTATGGGAAGATTAAGCTTTTTTCGAATAATAATAATCCACAGAAAAAACTTTTTTAATTTGACAAACAATGTTATAGTGTTAATATGAATAAAGTTAAGATTAAAGGTCGGTTTTAAAAAATAAGTTATAAAATAAAATGTCTAAAAAATTACTTTTAATTATTCTATTAATCGTAGTAGTAATATTTATTATTGTTCTTGCAACTAAACAACCAGCCGTAGAACCAGTTGTTGAAGAACCAGTTGTTGAAGAACCAGTTGTTGAGGAACCAGTTGTTGAAGAACCAGAAGAAGTAGAAGAAGAGATAGAAGAGGCTGAAGAAGAAACAGAATTAGAATAAATTATAAAAAATTTTACTAACAAGCCCTGCTCAGGGCTTTTTAGTTTGTTTTTTTTACAAAAAATACTATAATAGACTAATGACTGTTAAACTTATTCTGTGGTTTTATTCATTATTAATTTTGATATGTTTCATTTGGTCTGCTATTATTTTTTTTCATTTTAAAAGATTAAGAATTTTACCCGATATTTCAGCTGTTAAAATATCAAAAATTTTTTTAACTGGAACTATTTTTTTCTTCCTTCTTTCTTTAATATTTTTAATACTTCTAACAATATGATCAAGCTTAGAGAAAACGAAAAAGTATATTTGATTAAGAGAAGACATTTAATGGTTTTTTTAATTCAACTTCTACCAATAGCCATGATTATGTTTTTGCTTTTTTTCTTTTTAATTTTTTTACTTTTTACTTTTCCTAATTCTTGGCAAGTTTTTTTCACCGAAAATATATCCTTATTTTTAAGTATTTCTCCCAAGTATTTTATTTTATTATTATTTTCTTGTCTTTTAATGATTTGTTGGCAAATTGCTTTTTTAATAATAGTTCACTATTTTTTAGATTGTTGGATTGTTACAGACAAAAGAACTATTCATTATGAATTAACTAGTTTATTTCATAGGAAGTATTCCACAATTGATCATGATAAAATACAAGATATTACAGTTAAGATTCAGGGATTTTTGGCAACTATTTTTAAATATGGTGACCTAAGAATACAAACAGCTGGAGCTTTTAAAGAATTTATTTTTAAAAAAATCCCTGATCCTTATAAAACCAAAGAAATAATTATTAAGGCTCAGCACAAAGAAAAGGTCGAAAATTAAAATAAAAAAAATATGAATAAAAAATTATTAATTCTTATTATCGTTGTTATCCTTGTTTTATTGGCTTTTATTTTTATTAGCACTGAACCAAAAGAAGCTGACTATAGTTTAGAAAAAGCTAGAAATATAGCTGAATCATGGATTAAAACCTCTGCTTCTACTTATGTTTTTGATGGTTATGGTTTAGAGTTTATTTCAGAAAAAGAAATAAGTGAAGATTCTTTTGAATTTTTATTTTATTTTGAAACAAAAGCAGCTGGTTATGGAGATAGAGCTGATCAAATGATAGCCCAAGTAATTACTCCTAGAGAAATTTTAGTAGTAATAAAAAAGAACGAAGTAATTAAGGCTATTACAGACAGGGTTTATGATGAATTAAAAACAGAAATGTTAAATTCAGAAACAGAAACAATAACAATTAAGTTATATTTTGGTAAATATGGAGAAGACACTAATGTTTTTGAGGTAGAGAGAGAAATAGAGAAAAGAGAAGATATTGCTAAAGCAACCTTAGAAGAGCTTTTAAAAGGACCGATAGAACAGGGATATTTTACTTCTATCCCAGAGGGAGTTAAGGTTCAAAAAATAAGCATAGAAGAAGGCATAGCTAGGGTTGATTTTAGTTCAGAATTAAACGAAGTAGCTGGTTCAGCTAGAGTTTTAGCTATTAGAGAACAAATAGAAAAAACTTTATTACAATTTTCCACAATAGAGCAAGTAATAATTTCTATTGATGATAAAATAGAGGATATTTTGCAGCCTTGAAAAAGCAGCTGGCTAAAACCAGCTGTTTTTTATTGCCAAAAATAATTTATAATTTTATAATATAAAAAGAGTATATGAAAGGCTTTAAAAAAGAGATTTATCAAAATATAGATATTAATAAATTAATTCTTTATGGTCTTTTTTCTCTTTTGAATAAAAAAGAAAAGTGTATTTTTGAAAATATACTCCAAGAATGTTTTTTACTTTTTCCTGAAGCATTTAGTTTTTCTTTAATTCTGAAATGGCCAGATGCTAGAAAAATAGACAGACCCTTAAGAAGTCTTAGGCAAAAAGGAATTATTAAAAAAGATTCTAATAACTGTTTCTCTTTAAGTAAACAAGGAGAAAAAGAGGTTCAAGAATTAGTTAAAATTTTTAAGCAAGGACAATTAAGATTTTAATATGCATTTATTTTTATACATTCTTTTTATTATTCTTGGCTATTATAGTATTCTGGGTATATTTATTCCTCAAGAACAAAGAAAGGTTACTTGGTCAATTATTAAGATTTTGCCCCTTAAAGTATGGGGATTGGTTAATCTTTTTTTAGGATTATTTTTATTTCGAACAGCCGAAATCTTTCCTTTTCCTGTCATATTTTATTTATTATCTTTATTACTTTTTTTAGAGGCTGCTTTATTACTTTTTGCTCCCAAACAAAAAATTAAAAAAATTATTCATTTTTGGCTTTTATTGCCCAACAGTATATTAAAGATAATAAGTCTAATTTTTTTAGTATTAACAATTGTTCTTTTTTTGCTATTTAAAACTTATTCTTGACAAAAAGAATAAGTTAGTTATAATTATATATTGCTTTTTAAAAACTTAAGGAGGGAAAAATGAACATAAACAGAGAGGATTTGTTAAAGATTAGAAACATGGATCCAGTGGCAAGGGCAGATTTGTTAACTAAGGTTGTAGATGACACTATCTCTTTAGAAGAGCTTTTAGCGGAAGTAAGAGCTCTTCAAATTGAAGATGCTGAGAATTTTTCTTTTGTTACCAAGGGCTCTGAAATTTAGAGCCCTTTTTTATTTTTTAAAAAATAAGGAGTAAGTCTTTTAATTTTATTTAAAATTGGTATAATTTAATTATGAATTATCTTAAAAAAACAAAAATAATAGCTACCTTAGGACCAGCTTCTGACAAAGAAAAAATAATAAAAGAATTAATTTTAGAGGGAGTAAACGTTTTTCGGTTTAATTTAAAACATAATAATGTTTTTTGGCACAATCAAAGAATTAAAAGAGTCCAGAAAATAGCCAATATACTTAAAACTAATGTTGGTATTTTAATTGATTTACAGGGTCCAGAAATTAGAATAGATACAAAAAATAAGCAAATTATTTCAGTTAAAAAAGGAGATGAAATAATAATAGGAAGTTCTTTTTCTTTTGAAAAAACCCAAATAGCAATTTTAAATAAAGCTGTTTTTGATGTTTTAAAAAAAGGGGATAATTTATTAATAGACGATGGTTTTATTGAGATGAAGATTATTAAGAAAGAAAAAGAGTTAATTATAGCTAAAGTAATTCAGGGAGGAAAAATTAAGAATAAAAAAGGTTTAAATATTCCTGGAAAAAAAATAAATCTTTCTTCTTTGATAGAACAAGATATTAAAAGACTAGATATGATAGCCAAAAGTAAAGTAGATTTTATTGCACTCTCTTTTGCTAGATCTAAAAAAGATATTGATATTTTGAAAAAAGAAATAGAAAAAAGGAAAATTAATGCTCAAATTGTAGCTAAAATAGAATGTCAAGAAGCGCTAGATAATATAGATGAATTAATAAGTGTTTCAGACGCTATTATGATAGCTAGGGGAGATTTAGGAATAGAAGTCCCAATTGAGCAATTGGCTTTTTGGCAAAAAAATATTATTAAAAAATGCCGTTTAAATAGAAAACCAGTAATAGTTGCTACCCAAATGCTTCATTCCATGATCAATAATCCTCGGCCAACTAGAGCTGAAGCTATTGATGTTGCCGGAGCAGTGTTTGATAAAACAGATGCTGTTATGCTTTCTGAAGAAACAGCTGCTGGTAATTTTCCTCTAAGAGCAGTTCAAGCAATGTCTAAAATACTTTTGTTTAATGAGGAAAAAACAAGTTTTGAAGATTTTCAATTAAAACCATACAATGTTGTAGAATTAATTGCTAGTTCTGTTTTTTCTTTGGTTGAGAAACAAAGCTTGTTAAATATTAAAAAAGTAATTGTTTTTACTGAATCAGGCTATACCGCTAATGTTATGGCTAGTTTTCGATCAAAAGCAGAAATAATTGCTATTACCAATAATCAGAAAACAGCTGAAATTCTTAGTTTATCTTTTGGTATTCAGCCTGTTTTTACACCATTGGGTTTTTCTGAAAATAAGATATTTGATTTTTTAAAAAAAGAGAATCTAATTAAAGAAAATGAAATAATAGCTCTTGTTCATGGAAAACAGAAAAAAAGGCCGAAAATATTTAATTCTTTTTCTTTAACAAAAGTATGAATTTACGAAAAGCAATTGAAAAAAGAAGAAGTATAAGGGCTTTTTCTCAAAAAGAAATTCCAGAAAAAATTTTAAGATTTTGTATTGATCAAGCTAGATTTGCTCCTTCCGCTATGAACAAACAACCCTTAGAATATATTATTGTTAATGATAGAAAAAGAGAACAAATATTTAATAATATTGTTTTTGGCGGACAAGTTAATAATAAAGAAAAAAAACCAACTGCTTATATTATTGTTTTAAGTAATAGTAATATTAATCAAAACCCCGATTATGATGTTGGTTTAGCTGTCCAAAATATTGTTTTAACTGCTTTTTCTCAAAAAATGGGAACTTGTATTTTAGGATCTATTAACCAAAAAGCAATCAGAAGTTTGTTAAATATTCCTTTTAATTTTGAAATAAAATTAGTTATTGCCCTGGGTTATCCAGCTGAAAAATCAATTACTCAAGAAGTAGAGAGTTCTTTTGAATATTATAGAAAAAATAATATTTTAGTTGTTCCTAAAAGAAAACTAAAAAATATTATTCATTTTAATTCTTACGAAGAATAAATGGAAGATTTATTTAATAATAAAAATTTTGAAAAACCTTTAGCTGAAAAAATGAGACCTGTTTGTTTTGAAGATTTTTTTGGTCAAGAAGAAATTTGTGGCAAGAATAGTCCCCTAAGGAAGCTTATTGAAAAAGACGAGATAAGTTCTTTAATTTTATGGGGTCCGCCTGGTTCTGGTAAAACAACCCTAGCTTATATTATTGCTAAAAAAACAAAAGCTTATTTTAAAAAGTTTGAAGCAGCCACTACTGGTGTAGCTCAAGTCAAAACAGAGATAGAAAAAGCTCAAGAAAGAAGAAAGTATGATAATAAAAAAACAATTATTTTTATTGATGAAATTCATAGATTTAACAAAGCCCAACAAGATATTCTTTTATCATCAGTTGAACAAGGTATTATAATTTTAATTGGGGCAACCACTGAAAATCCTTCTTTTGGTATTATTTCTCCTTTATTATCTAGGTCAATTGTTTATTCTTTCAAGTCTTTATTAGAAAAAGACTTAGAGAAAATAATTAAAAGAGCTTTAAAAGAATTAAAAAAAGAAATAACTGATAAGGCTTTAAAAAGATTAATTAATTATGCCAACGGAGATGCTCGGATAGCTTTGAATGGTTTAGAGTTTGCTGTTAAATCTTTGAATAAAAAAATCTTGGAAGAAAAAGATATTGAAACGGTTTTAAAAAAACACGCCTTAAGGTATGATAAAAAAGGAGAAGAGCATTATAATTTAATTTCTGCTTTTATAAAAAGTATGCGAGATTCAGATCCTTCAGCCGCTCTTTATTGGTCTAGCCGAATAATAGAATCAGGAGAAGATCCTAGGTTTATTGCTAGAAGAATGATTATTTTTGCCTCAGAAGATATTGGATTAGCTGATCCTAAAGCCTTACTAGTAGCTAACGCAGTAGCTCAGGCAGTAGAATTTGTTGGTTTACCAGAGGCTGAAATAAATTTGGCTCACGGAATTTGTTATTTATCTTTAACTAAAAAAAATAATATTTCTTATAAAGCTTTATTAGAAGCAAAACAAGATGTTACTAAAGGATCATTTCCAGTACCCCTTCATCTAAGAAACGCAGTTACTGACTTTTTAAAACAAAGAGGATATGGTAAAGATTATAAATATGCTCATGATTTTAAGGGTGAAATAAAACAAAAGCATTTCCCTGAAGAAATTGGAGAACAAAAATACTTATGAAATCAAAATATTTTTTTATACCCGAGGATAACTCTTTTTTTAAAGAGCATTTAAAAGATATTTGTTCTATTAGAATATCTAGGATTATTAATGAATTTGTCCTTGGTTTTAGATTTTTAAAAAAACAGCATAACACTGTAACTTTTTTTGGCTCAGCTAGGTTAACCCCAAATAAAGAATATTACAAAGAAGCAACTGAATTAGCCTTTGCTCTTTCTAAAAAAGGCTTTACTATTGTTACTGGTGGTGGAGGAGGGGTTATGGAAGCAGCTAACAAAGGAGCTTTTGAAGCAGGAGGAAAATCAATTGGGTTAAATGTTATTCTTCCCAAAGAACAAAGACTAAATAAATACGTTACCGACAGCGAGGTTTTTCATTATTTCTTTATAAGAAAGGTAATGCTTTCTTTTGCTTCACAAGCTTATGTTTTTTTTCCAGGAGGTTTTGGAACCTTGGACGAATTTTTCGAAATAGTTACTTTAATTCAAACCAATAAAATAAAAAGGATACCAATAGTTTTAATTCATAGAGATTATTGGGAACCCTTGTTAAAATGGATAGAAAAAGATTTACAAAAAGAATACAAAACAATTTGTAAAAAGGATACAAAGATTTATCAGTTAGTTGATACTCCTGAACAAGCTTTAAGGGTAATTGAAAAACTTTCTAAAAAATACAAAAAGCTTTATGTCTAAAATCTGGATTTCTCATACAGGTTTAAGTGATTTTAAAACCTGTAAAAAGGCTTATTATTATAAGCATATTTATCGTAATCCTAAAAACAATAATAAAATTCAAATTGTTAACCCTTATTTATCCTTGGGTTCAGCTGTTCATGAAACTATTGAAGAAAATAAAAAGGAAGATCTTTTACAAAGGTTTGAGAAAATATGGTTAAAGTATAAAGGAAAAAAAGGAGGTTTTTCTTTTAAAGAGCAAGAGCAAGAATTTAAAAAAAGAGGGGAGAAAATGATAAAAAATGCTCAAAAATCAAAAATTTTAAAAAAACCAACCTTTCCAACTAATGGAATTCTGCCTAAAATGCCCCTTTTTAAAAACATAGAATTAGTGGGTAGTATTGATTGGATTGAAGTTTTACCTGATAACAGCTTACATATCATTGATTTTAAAACTGGGAAAAATGAAGAAAAAGAAGATTCTTTACAATTATTTATTTATTATTTTTTAGCTGCTTATAACTTTAAAAAAAAGATTAAAAAAATAAGTTACTGGTATTTAGATAAAGATTCAGAGCCTTTGCCAAAAAATTTAAAAAATTTAGACAAAGCCTTGTCTTTGTTAAAAAAACAAGCTTTAGAGATTAAAAAAACAGTTTTAAATAATGATTTTATTTGTAATTCTGGTTATAAAAATTGTTTTCATTGTCAAGAATTTAATGATATTTTTTCTGGCAAAGCAGAATATGTTGGGTTTGACCAAAGAATGAAAAAAGAACTTTATTATATTCCTAAAAAGAAAGACATAATTTCTAAGATATTAAAACAAGATTTTCTAACCGAAAAAGAGAAAAAAATATTTGAAAAAAGAATACAAGGAGAAAAAGCTTCTTTATTAACAGGAGAAAAAATAAAAAAGAAGCTAAAAGATAACCTAGATAATAAAGAATTAAGAATTTTGTTAACTTGTTTTAAAAATAATCTATAGTATAATTAAAAAATGTCTAGTTATTATAATGGTCAAAGAAAATATAATTTATTCAATCCTCAGTCTAAAGAACCCTTTAAGTTAAGTAGAACAAAAATTGATTTGTTTTTAAAGTGTCCTTTTTGTTTTTATCTGGATTGTCGCTTAGGGGTAAGTCAACCACCAGGTTATCCTTTTTCTTTAAATTCAGCTGTAGATAGATTATTAAAAAAAGAATTTGATTATTATAGGGAAAAACAAACCCCTCATCCTTTAATGCAAAAGAATAAAATTAAAGCTGTTCCTTTTTTTCATGAAAAGTTATCAGAATGGCAAGATTCTTTAAGGAGTGGTATTCAATATTTACATCCTTTAACTAATTTTTTAATTAGAGGGGGAGTTGATGATATTTGGATAAATTCTGATCAAGAATTATTAATAGTAGATTATAAAGCGACAGCTAAAAATAGCCAGGTAGATATTGATCAAGATTGGCAAATAAGCTATAATAGGCAAATGGAAATTTATCAATGGCTTTTTAGACAAAATGGTTTTAAGGTTAACGAAACTGGCTATTTTGTCTATTGCAATGGCATTACTGATAAGGATTTTTTTAATCAAAAATTAGAATTTGATATAAGCGTTATTCCTTATAAGGGTTCTGATGATTGGGTAGAAAAGACTATTATTAAAGCGAAAGAATGTTTAATGTCAAATAATGTTCCAGAAGCTTCTCCAGAATGTGATTTTTGTTTATATAGAAAAAGTGTTAATAAAGTGATATAATAAAAAATATGAAAAAACAATTTGTTCATAAAACAAAAACAAGAATAATTGGTATTGGTGGAGGAGGTTCTTCTATCGTTTGTGAAATTGCTGACAAAATCTCTAAAGCTGATTTTTTAATTATAAATACTGATTCACGAGCATTAAAAACAGCTTCTCCAAAAATAAAGAAAGTTCAATTCGGGATTAAATTAACTAATGGTTTAGGGACAGGAATGAATCCTGAATTAGCTGAATTAGCTGCTCAAGAAGAAAAAGATAAATTAAAAAAGATATTTGAGGATCAAGATTTGGTAATTATTATATCTTCTTTGGGAGCTGGGACAGGTTCAGGGGCTACTCCTGTTTTAGCTAAAATAGCTAAAAGCACTGGTGCAATTACTTATGGTATTTTTACTCTTCCTTTTGAATTTGAAGGAAAGAAAAAAATGGAAATTGCTCAAGAAGCTTTAGAAAAAATAAAGACTAATTTTAATGCTTATACTATTTTTCCAAACGAAAGGATTTTTAAAATAATTGATAAAAACACTCCTTTAAAAGAATCTTTTTCTTTGATTAATAAAAAATTAGCGGAAAATTTAAAAGGATTAATTGAAACTATTTATTTGCCAGGATTAATTAATATTGATTTTGCTGATTTAAAAACTATTTTACAAGGACAGGGTAAGCTTACTTTTTTGAACTACTTAGAAATTGAAAAAAACAACATTGAAGAAGGGATTAAAAAAGTAATTACTAGTCCTTTTTTCTCTTATGATATTTCAGGGGCTAAAGGTATTTTATACAATATTACTGGTTCTAATGATTTACAATTATCAGAAGTTTCTGGTATTTCTAAATTGATTAAAGATTTAGCCAATAATAAGGCCAAAATTATTTTTGGTATTAGCAATGATAATAAGGCTAAGAATAAAATAGGCATTACTTTGTTAGCGACGGGTTGTGGAGAAAAAGAAAAAGAACAAGAGAAAAAACCGATAAAAAAAATAAAGATTAAAAAACCCCCGAAAACTAGAAAAAATGCTCTAGAAATAAAAAAAACTACTGACCAAGAAGAACAAAAATTAATAGAACAAGAAGATGCCTGGGAAACCCCAGCTATTTTAAGAAAATAAAATGACTGAACCTAAAAGAGCTATTATTACTATTGCTGGCCTAGGAACTAGATTTTTACCTTTATCAAAATTAGTACCAAAAGAACTTTGGCCCTTAGCTGATAAACCCCTTTTGTATTATATTGTTAAAGAAGTAATTGATTCTGGAATTAAAGAAATAGTTTTTGTAGTTAGAAAAGAGAACAAAGAAGTTGTTGATTATTTTAAGCCAGATAAAAAGTTAGAAAAATTATTAGTTCAAAGAAAAGAAAACATTCTTTTAGAAGAAATGAAAAATTTAGAGGAGCTAGTCAAAGATGTTTCTATTTCTTATGTTTTACAAAAAAGCCCCCTAGGAGATGGCCACGCTGTCTTACAAGCTATTACAGACGAACCTACAGTAGTTGCTTTTTCAGACGACATAGTTGAATCAAAAAGTCCAGTTATTTTACAATTAAAAAATGTTTTTAAGACTTCTCAAAAACCAGTTATTGCCTTATACCCAATTAAAGATGAGGCTAAGCTATCGTGTTATGGAGTTGTTAAAGTAGAGAAAATAGCTAATAAATATTACAAAATAAAAGAAATTATAGAAAAACCCAAACCTTCAGAAGCGCCTTCTAATTTAGCTATTATGGGAAAATATATTTTAACCCCTGATTTCTTTTCTGTTTTAAAAAACACTAAAGCCAATCATAAAAAAGAAATTATTTTAGCTAATGCTTTAGATAATTATTTAAAACTAGGAAAAGTGGTTTATGGCTTTGAGGTTGAAGGAAAATGGTTAGAATGTGGGAATAAACTTGATTGGTTAAAAAGCAATCTTTATACTTGTCTAAAACATCCTTTTTATTCTTCAGAAATAAAAGAGTTTTTAAAAAAAGAAAAATTAATATGATAGAAGTTACAAAAGATATTTTAAAACAAATTTATAACAAAAGAGATCGAGAAAGTAAAAAATATGATTTTGGAATTATTTTAATAATTGGTGGTTCTGAATTTTATACCGGAGCCCCAGCTTTGAGTGGTTTGGCTGCTTTTAGAGCCGGCGTAGATATGGTAAGAATTATTGCTCCCAAAAGAGCAGCTGATATTATGGCTGGTTTTTCTCCTGATTTATCTGCTTATGCTTTAGAAGAAAATCATTTAACGGAAAAAAGCCTTTCTTTATTGTTAACTATGACTGAATCAATTAAGGTTACCTCAAGAGGAGCTGAAGCAGTAGTAATAGGTGGGGGAATTGGTCGGTCAGAATTAACCCAGAATGCAATTTTAAAATACTTAGAACAAGTTACAGTACCTATAGTGATTGATGCTGATGCTATTTATGCTATTGCTAAAAAACCATTAGTTTTAAAAGAAAAACCTTTTTTAATTACTCCTAATCTTTATGAGTTTTTTATTTTAACAGGTCAACGAGTTGAAGATTTCTCTATTGAGCAAAGAGCAGAGATAGTTTATGAAAAAGCCAAAGAATTACAAACTACTATTTTACTAAAAGGTAGCACTGATATTATTTCTAATGGAAAAGAAATTGCTGTTTCTAAAATTGGCTCTCCTTACTTAACTGTTGGTGGAGCTGGAGATGTTTTAGCTGGTATTTGTGGTGCTTTAATTGCCAAAGGTGTTCCGATATTTACTGCTGCTCAAGCCGGAGCCTATATTAATAGTGCCGTTGGCCAACTATTAGAAAAAGAATTAGGAGAATCTTTAACTGCTACTGATTTAATTAATAATATTTTTAGAATTGTAAACGAAAGGTAACTCTAAAACTCTTTTTTTGTTTTGCTTTTTAATCCTAAAAAAGGTATAATTTATTAATATGAATAAGTTAAAAGCAATAGAGATTTTAGATTCTAGGGGTAATCCAACAATAAAGACAATTTTACAAACCTCTTGTGGGGTTTTTGAATCATCAGTTCCTTCTGGTGCTTCTACTGGTAAACACGAGGCTAAAGAATTAAGAGATAAAGATCTTAAAAGATATAATGGAAAAGGAGTTTTAAAGGCCGTTGAAAATATTGAAAAGATTATTGCTCCTAAAATATTAAAACAAGACTTTAAAGACCAAGAAAAAATAGATAAGTTTTTAATTAATCTTGATAAATCTAAAGATAAATCTAAATTAGGAGCCAACGCTATTTTAGCCGTTTCTATGGTTATTTGTCGAGCTGGTGCTGCTTTGAAAAAAGTTCCTTTGTATTTACATATTAACAAGATCAGCCAAATGGATTTAAAAATGCCTGAGCCTTTTTTTAATGTTGTTAATGGAGGAAAGCACGCAGCTGGTAATAATCTTGATATTCAAGAATTCATGATAAAGCCAGAAAAACAATCTTTTGCCGAAAATCTAAGAAAAGGAGCAGAAACTTATCATTTGCTTAAAAAAGAAATCATTAAAGCCCTAGGGAAAAGTTCGGTTAATATTGGAGATGAAGGGGGATATGTGCCAGCTTTTACTAATAGCAAACAAGTTTTAGATATTCTGTCTTTATTTAAAGAAGTCAAGATTTCTTTAGATTGCGCTGCTTCTGAGTTTTATAAAAATAAGAAATATTTTCTTGAAGGAAAAAAAATAAATACTCAAGAATTACTGGGTTATTATCTAGAATTAGTTAATGAATTTAATGTTTTCTCTATAGAAGATCCTTTTGATCAAGAGGATTGGGAGGGATTTTCTAAAATGCAAGAAGAATTAAAAGATAAAGTATTAATCATTGGTGATGATTTATTGTGTACTAATTTAAAAAGAATTAAAAAAGCGCAAGATAAAAAAGCTTGTCAAGGATTACTATTAAAACTTAACCAAATAGGGACAGTAACAGAGGCAATTAAAGCAGCTCAATTAGCTAAATCATATAATTGGAAGATAATGGTTTCTCATAGGTCAGGAGAAACTTGTGATGATTTTATTGCTGATCTAGCTGTTGGTATTGGTTCTGACTATATTAAGTCAGGTGCTCCAGCCAGGGGAGAAAGAGTAGCTAAATATAATAGATTATTAGAAATAGAACAAGAATTATGAAGATTCTTTTTATTGTTTTAGATGGTTTAGGAGATGAGAATATTCCTGCTTTTAAAAATAAAACCCCCTTAGAAGCAGCTAAAACTCCTAATCTTGATAAGCTAGCTAAAAATAGTTTAATAGGTTTATTAAAACCTGACCATCAGGGCGCTATTCCTACTTCTGAAGAAGGACATTCTCTACTTTTCGGTTATGATATTTTTAAATATCCTTTAAAAAGAGGGATTTTTGAAGCAATGGGATTAGGAATTCCATTAAAAAAAGAAGATATTGCTTTAAGGGGCAATTTTGTTATTGTTGATGAGAAAAAGAATATTTTAGATAGAAGAGCAGGTAGAATTGAAAAAACAGAACCTTTAATAAAAGCTTTATCTAAAATTAAAATAAAAGGAGTAAAGATTATTATTAAAAAAGGTCCAGAACATAGATTTGTTTTAATTTTAAGAGCAAAAGGATTATCTTGGAAAGTGACTGATTCTGATCCTTTTTATCAAACCTTAGGCAGTAAAGTTTTAAAAATAAAAGGACATAAAAAAACCGCTGCTGTTTTAAATGAGTTTTCAGAAAAAGCTTTTGAAGTTTTAAAAAATTATCCAGCTAATTATATTTTGTTAAGAGGAGCTTCGTCTCTTTCTAATATTCCTGTTTTTAAAGAGAAATATAATTTAAAAGCTTCTTGCATAGCCGGTAAGCCTTTGTACAAAGGAATAGCCAAAGTTTTAGGAATGAAAATTATTGAATTAAAAAAAGCTACTGGAAAAATTAATACTGATTTAAAGGAAAAGTTTCAAGCAGCTGAAAAAGAATTAATAGAAAAAGATTTTGTTTTTTTGCATATTAAAGCTACAGATTCTTTAGCTGAAGATGGAAATTATTTAGGCAAAAAAGAGTTTATTGAAAAAATTGATTCTTACATCAAACCTTTAAAAAATACTTTATTGGTAGTTACTTCTGATCATTCAACTTGTTCTTTATTAAAAAGGCATTGTTTAGAATTAATTCCTTTTTTAATTTATCCTGGTAAAGGAAAATTCCAGTCTTTTTCAGAAAAAGAATGCTCAAAAGGAAAAATAATAAAACAAATTGATTTTTTAAAATTAGTGATTGATTTGAGTCAAAATAAAAAGAGATAAAACTTGTATTTTAAGATTAAATATAGTATAAAATAATAATGAAACTGAATTCTAAAACATTAGCCTTATTAATGCTAATTTTATTAGCTTCAGCCTTCTTCTTTTCAGAACAATCCAGGCTTTATCTAGCTGATCTTCTATCTCTTCCAGGTAATTATCATACTATTGAAGCTAAAACCAATAATCCAGACCAAGGACTAATCAATAACGAACCCTCTCTTTTATTCCAAGTAAGAAACAACCAATCCACTACTATTAAAGCCATAGCTTTAC
>JAQUNM010000008.1 GCA_028717605.1 Minisyncoccota bacterium | reverse complement strand
AATTACGTCTAATTTAGCAATTAATTGATCAAGCTGCTCTTTATACTGGTTATCTTTTTTAAGTGTATCAGTGTTTCTGTTTCCAAAACTATTTTCTCTTTTGTCTTGGAACCTATCACCCCTAGGACTTTCAAATTTTCCCTTATCTCCTCCACGATCTCTAAAACACTCTCTACAATAAACAGGTTTTTGATTGGTCGGCTTAAAAGGAACCTCACATCTTTTACCACAATTACTACAAATTGTCTCATGCATTTGTTGTCTACTATCTCTAAAAGAATCTCTTCTTCTAAAGTCTCTTGCTTTGTCTCTACTCCCTCTATTAAAATTGTTCATATAATTCATCATAGATCACCTAGAATTATAAAGCAAGTGTTTTTCTTTAATTAATTTTCTTGGTTAAAATCATTTAACTTAAATCTTAAAATATATTCCACTTTCTTTTTTATTATGGAACATTGAGAGGTCTAGGTCTCTCGATACTTTCCACGATGGCTGCCGGGCTTGGACTCGAACCAAGATAGACGGATCCAAAATCCGTAGTCCTACCATTAGACGACCCGGCATTATTTACTCTTTATTTTCAATAACTTCAACCACAGCTATTTCTAAAGGAAGCTGAGGAATTGAAGAATACTTTGTCTTATTCTCTGCTTCTAAAAAGGTATTAACAGCAAAAATAATTTCTTTTTCTAAAAACCTTTCTCCTTGTTTTTTAATTTTCTCTTCTTCTTCTTTGGTTAAACTAATTACAACAGATGTTTCAGGGCTTAACTTTAAAACCATTAATTGTCTTAAATATCTGATTAAATCTTTTAAAAACTCTTGCGGATCATAACCTTTTTCAAAAACTCTTTCTAAGAATTCTAAAGATCCCTTAATATCTTTTAATATTAAGTAATCTGTTAATTCAGCTAATAAACTAACATCAGCTAATCCTAAAAAATCTTTTAAATCTTGAATATTTATTTGCTTTTCTCCAACAAAAGAAAAAATCTGATCTAATAATCCTTGAGCATCTCTTAAAGCTCCCCCTGAGCTTAGGGCGATTAATTCTAAGGCTTTTTTTTCAATCTTTATTTTTTCTTTTTTAACAATTAATTCTAACCCTTGTAAAATCTCTGGCATAGTTAGTTTTCTAAAATCAAATCTCTGACACCTAGAAACAATAGTGGGTATCATTTTATGAATCTCTGTAGTGGCCAGAATAAAGATGGCATGAGAAGGAGGTTCTTCTAGGGTTTTCAAAAGAGCATTAGCTGCATCTTTAGATAATTGATGAGCTTCGTCTAGAATAAACACTTTATACTTTAGCTTAGAAGGAGAAAACTTAATCCCCTCTCTCAATTCTCTTATTTCATCTATCCCTCTATTAGAAGCAGCATCTATTTCTATTAAATCCATTGCTCTGCCTGAATTAATTTCTAAACAGGAATTACATTTATTACAAGGCTCATATTTTTTAAGGTTCTCGCAATTAACTGCTTTGGCTAATAATCTGGCCATTGTTGTTTTTCCAGAACCCCTGGGACCAGAAAATAAATAAGCATGAGAAACAGCATTTTCTAAAATAGCATTAGTTATAGTTTTAACAACATGTTCTTGGCCAATTAAATCTGAAAAGTTCTGTGGTCTATATTTTCTATAAAAAACAAGGTTAGACATTAATCAATGTTATCACAATATTCTTTTTTTGAAAAGATTATGGTATAATTTAAATATGTTAAAGATATATAATACTCTCTCTGGAAAAAAAGAATCTTTTAGAAAAAAAACAATTACCTTATATACTTGCGGACCCACTGTTTATGATTATGATCATTTGGGTCATGCTTGGAATTATTTTAATTCTGATATTTTAAGAAGAACCCTAGAGTATAATAATTATAAAGTAAAACATGTTATGAATATTACTGATGTTGGCCATTTAGTTTCAGACGCTGATACTGGTCAAGATAAAATGGAAAAATCGGCTAAAGAAAAGAAAAAATCTATTTGGAAAATCGCTGAATATTTCACTAAAATTTTTTTTGAAAATAGAAAAAAACTAAATATTTTATATCCTCACATTGTTTCTAGGGCGACTGATTGTATTAAAGAAACTCAGGATTTAATTAAAATATTAATTAAAAAAGGCTATGCCTATAAAATATCAGATGGTATTTATTTTAATGTTCAAAAATTTCCTAAATATGGGAAACTTTCAGGAAATACTTTGGAAAAATTAAAAGCAGGAGCTAGAATAGACATAAATCTTGAGAAAAAACATCCAGCTGACTTTGCTCTTTGGAAATTTAGTCCTAAAAACGAAAAAAGACAAATGGAGTGGGACTCTCCTTGGGGCAAAGGTTTTCCTGGCTGGCACATGGAGTGTTCAACCATTGCCATGAAATATTTAGGCAAAACTATTGATATTCATACTGGTGGAGAAGATAATATTTTCCCTCATCACGAATCAGAAATTGCCCAGTCAGAAGCTATTAATAAAAAAAGATTTGTTAGAATTTGGTTTCATACCCGACATTTAAAAATAGAAGGACAAAAAATGAGCAAATCTTTAAAAAACTTTATTACTTTAAGGGAAATTAAAAACCCCTTAGCTTTGAGATACTTATTTTTAACCGCCCATTACAGAACCCCCTTTAATTATACAGAAAAAGGATTAAAAGCAGCTGAATCAGCTTTAAAAAGTTTATATAACTTCTTTTTAAGCCTAGAAGATTCTAAAAGAATAAATAAAAAATATCAAAAACAATTTCAAACAGCCATTAATGATGACTTAAATATGCCTAAAGCCATGTCTATTGTCTGGAAATTAATTAAAGACCAAAAAGCCAAAGATAAAAAACAAACTTTGCTAAATTTTGATAAAGTTCTAGGTTTAGGACTAAAAGAGTTAAAAATTATTATTCCTGAAAAGATAAGAAAATTAATAAAAGAAAGAGAAACTCAAAGAAAAGAAAAAAATTGGGAAAAAGCAGATAAACTAAGAAACCAAATAGAAAAACAAGGTTTTTTAATTAAAGATACTGAAAAAGGGACTAATATTTCTTTTGCTTGAGTCGTTTCATTTTTTATTATATAAAATATATAAATAATTCTTATGGCTTCATCTAATAAAAAAGTTTCAGTTTTTGAGAAAAATACTCATATTTCTCATACTAAAGCAAGAGAATTATTAAGAAGAGGAAAAAGCCGCTTATATGAAAGATATGGCATTAGTTCTAATGAAATAGAAAAACTGGCTAGAGAAATAACTGATTATAAATATTTTGGATCTTTGATAAGCTCAAATGATATTAAAAATTTTGAAAAAATAAAAAAGAAAGAAATTGCAAGAATGAAAGATCTTAACGAAAAACATAAAACAAGGGTAGAGTTAGAAAAAGAAATAAGAGCTTTAAGAGATATATTTTTAGGAGAAAAATAGAAATTTTACTTACTTGAACAAATTCTTTTTTTCTGTTATACAAAAACATAATGGACAATAATCAAGCTAAACTTCCTCCACAAAACATAGAAGCTGAAATGTCTCTTTTGGGTTGTTTAATGATTGATAAAAATGCAATTATTAAAATAGTTGATTTTCTTTCTCCTAAAGATTTTTACAAAGAATCACATAAAAAGATATATGAGGCTATTTTTGACTTATTTGAAAAATCAGAGCCAATCGATTTTCTTTCTGTTTCTTCCAGGCTCAAAGAAAAAAAAGAACTAAAAGATGTTGGCGGTAATAGTTATTTAACAGAATTAATTAATTTTGTTCCTACTGCTACCCATGTTTCTAGTTATGCAAAATTAGTTCAAAAAAAGAGAGTGTTAAGGGATTTAATAGAAGCCAGTCAAGACATTAACCTAATGGGTTATAATGAAAAACAAGACATAGATATTCTTTTAGACGAAGCAGAAAGGAAAATATTCAGCATTACTCAAAAAAGCTTGAAACAATCATTTGTTCCTGTTAAAGAATCATTAGAAGAAGCTTTTGAAAGAATTGACAAGTTATCAAAACATACTGGGGGGCTGAGGGGTCTTTCTACTGGTTTTTCTAATCTAGATAATATGTTATCTGGTTTCCAAAAATCAGACTTGATTATTTTAGCTGCCAGACCTTCTTTAGGAAAATCGAGCTTAGCTTTAAACTTTGCTATGGCAGCTGCTATAGAAAACAAAACACCAGTTGGCTATTTTAGTTTAGAAATGTCTAAAGACCAAGTAATAGATAGATTAATAGCTGCTTTATCTAATATTGATCTTTGGAAACTAAGAACCGGCAGATTATCTACTACTGAAAAAGATAATGATTTTGATAGAATTCAACATGCCATGGGAATATTGTCTGAAGCTCCAATATATATTGACGACACAGCTATTTCTAATGTTATTCAAATGAGAGCTATGGCTAGACGCTTACAGGCTGAAGCTAAGTTAGGATTAATTGTTATTGATTATTTACAATTAATGGATCCAAGAAACCCGAACGCTTCTCCAGTTCAACAAGTAACAGAAATATCTAGGTCTTTAAAGGCCCTAGCCAGAGAATTAGATGTTCCAGTAATTGCTCTTTCTCAACTTTCTAGAGCAGTAGAACAAAGAAGCCCTCAAATTCCAAGATTATCTGATCTAAGAGAATCAGGTTCATTAGAACAAGACGCAGATGTAGTTGCCTTTATTTATAGAGAAGATCGTTATTATCCAGAAACTCAAAGAAAGAACATAGCTGATATTATTATTGCTAAACATAGAAACGGGCCAACTGGCTCAGTAGAATTATATTTTGATGAACAAAGGGCTACTTTTAGAAATATAGAAAAGCATTTAGAGCAAGAATGATGCAAGATCCAATTGAAAAACTGACTCAAGAATTTTCTAAGTTTCCTAATGTTGGACCCAAAACAGCCAATCGTTTTGTTTTACATTTAATAAAATTACCCGTAAAGGAAATAAAAAAATTATTAGAAGGAATTATAGAGGTTAAAAAAAATATTAAAACTTGTGAACTTTGTTATAATTTTTTTATTTCTAAAGAACAAGAAAACCTATGTTCTGTTTGCCAAAATCCTTTAAGGGATAAACAAACTTTATGTATTGTAGAAACAGAAACTGACTTTCAGGCTTTAGAAAAAACCCAAAAATATAAGGGTCTTTATTTTATTCTAGATGGGAATATAATCGAAAGCAAAAAAGAACTATTTCAAAAAAGAATTCAGTTCTTAGAAAAAAGAATTCAAACAGCTTCTTTTAAAGAAATAATAATAGCTACCAATCCCACTACTGAAGGAGAAACAACTAGGCTTTATTTAGAAAGAAAAATAAAAGATAAGAATATAAAAATAACTCACCTAGGAAGGGGTTTGCCTATTGGTGGAGAATTAGAATACGCTGATCCAGAAACCCTAGAATCAGCTCTTGAGGGAAGAAGGTAATATTTTTAAAATTTCTACTTGAGTATAAGCTTGTCTGTGACCTTGCTTAACTTTATATCTTGTTTTAGGTTTATATTTTAAAACAATAATTTTATCTGCTTTGCCTTGCTTTAAAATCTTGGCTAAAACCTTAAAACCCTTTAACAAGGGTTGACCAATTTCTATTTTATCTTTATCTTGAAAAAGCAAAACTTGATCAAAATTGATTTCTTTCCCTTCTTCTTTATTTATTTTTTCAACTTTTATTTTATCTCCAGGAGAAACCTTATATTGTTTTCCCCCTGTTTTTATTATAGCTATCATTTTTTTAATTTTTTAATATCAGTTAATTTTTTAACTTTGCTGGTAAAAAAAGAAAATCTTTTTTCACAATTGTCATATGAACTAGAAGCATTTTTCAAATGTCCACCTAATTTTTGAAAATCTGTTATTAATTTAACAGCGTCTGTTTGAATCTTTATTATTTGTTCTTGAATTTCTTTCGTTTGCCTTGATATTTGAGTATCCCTAAACCAAGCAGTAATTGTCCCTAAAGTTAAATATATAGTATTAGGAGAAGCAATAACTACTTTTTTCTTTCTGGCATACTTACCAATGTCTTCTTTTAGGTTAAAAAGTATTTCGTAAAAAACAGCTTCAGCTGGAACATACATTAAAGCATACTCTAGGGTTCCTTCTTGGGGTAAGATATATTTTTGAGCAATACTATCAATCTGAATTTTAATATCTTGTAAAAACCTTTTTTTAAAAGATTGTTTTTCTTCTTCTTTAGAAGCTTCTATCATTTTAGTAAAGTTTTCAAAAGAAAATTTAGCATCAATAGCTAATAATTTTCCATCTGGCAATTTTAAAACAGCATCTGCTCTTTCTCCGGTAGAAAAAGTGTATTGAACTTTATAAAATTCTTTAGGATAATATTCAGCTAAAATCATTTCTAAAGAAGCCTCTCCCCATCTTCCCCTTAGTTTAGGAGAACGAAATATTTCTTGAAAAGAAGAAATACTTTGCATTGTTTCTTGCATTTTTTTTAGGTTTTCCTGGACTTGAACGGTGCCAGAAGTGAAAGAAACCATTTGTTTGTGCAAAGCTTCAGAGGTTTCAAAAAAATTACCCCTTAATTCTTTTAAATGAGAACTCATTAAATCTGTCATTCTCTGCTCAAATTCTCTTCTTTCTTTATTTTGAAGAACAATAAGGCCAAAAAAGCCCAATAATAGAATAATTATTAAAAGTAATTCTATCATTAGAATATCTTATCATTTAAGGTAGATTTAGTCAATTTTCTTAACAAACAATAAAGGAAAAACAATGTCACTAATACAACAAGGAATTATTACAGCTAAAAAAACAATAAAAAAAGATACTAAAAAATAACTAAAAACAAAATTAGCAGTAAAGGTTAAAAGATAAAATAAACTAGCAAAAACAGATAAAAATACATGTAAAAAATGAGAAAACTTCGTTAGTAAAAATAATATTCCTAAGCTAGCCCCTACAAAAGAAGAAACTAAGGTTAATAAGGTTTCTTGGATTAAAGGAAGATGAAAATGGATATTTAAATTAAAAACAAGTCCACCTAAATAAGGAAGAATAATATCACTGATACTACCAATAAAAATAGATCCCAATATTCCTATTAAAAAAGCTATGATAGGTTTTTTCCTATATTTATAAAAAAGAGCGCTGGTGGTCAAAGCTGAAACAAATATATGAAAGAAATGAAAAAAATGAAAAATATCCTTAATGATTATCTTTTTTAAATGAAAATTAATAAAAACAACGACTAAAACAGCTATTAAGGTAGCTAAAAAAGTAAAAGGCGCGTGATTTTTTAATTCTTTATAAACAGACATTTAAAAAATTCTAGAAAAAATCTCGTAAAGCAAAAAAGCACCATAAACAAACAATAGAGGCACTGCTTCTATGCAGGTAATTTTTTTATCACTCTTGATTATCCAAACAAAAATACAACTAGCAGTTATTAAAAATATAAAAAGAGGCAAAAAAGCAGAGAAAGCAGTTATTTCAATCGGAGAGATAACAGCTATAATTCCCAGTCCCAAAGTAGGCAAAACAATAACATCTCCAATAATTCCGCCCAAAGCCAACCAATTATTCTTCTTTTTAGCCGCTGTTACTATAAAAAATAATTCTGGCAAAGATGTTCCAATAGCTACTATTAAAACACCGAAAATAGCCAATTGAAAACCAAATGTTTGAGCAAAGAATAAAGAGGAATCAACTATCCATTTACCAGCTAGAATCAAAAAAGGCAAACCCATAATAATTCCTAATACGCTTTTGAAAAAAGAACTAACTGGTTTTTTTATTTCTCCTTCTTCTTCATCATATGTATGTTCAAAAAGCTTTCTTTTGGAAAAAAGCCAACTACTATAAAAGAAAAAAATAGCTAACAATACTATCCCGTCTCCTCTACTTAATCTTCCATCCATAATTAACAAAAGCGGCAAAAGAGAAGTCAAAATAACAAAAACAGAAGATTGTTGAACTACTCGACTATCTGCCCTAAGTCCCTTGTTAACAAACGCTGCTAATCCAACTATTAAAGTTAAAGTAATCAAACTATTACCTATTACATCTCCAAAAAATAGATCTGGGGCTCCTTGTAAAGAAGAAAATATACCAACAGCAAAATTAGGAATACTGGCTCCAATAACTAAAACAAAATAAACTAATACAAACTCTCGCCATTTAAAAAAACGGGCTAAAAAAGTTAAGCTATTTACTATCCAATGAGCGGCTATGCCCAACATCACAAAAGAAATTATAAAAAGAAAAATATTAATAATCATTTTAAAAAATAATATACTTCATATAATATACCAAAAATAAAAATTAAAATCAAAGGATAAATTAAATATTTTTTAAACTTAGAGACTGCTTCTGGTTTTAAAATTCCTAATTTTCTATACATTAAGCTTAAAAGAATACTGTCAGTAGCTAACATTATTGATCCAATAAAACCTATTATTCTAATAAAATCTTTAAAACCGAGCAAATAAAGAAAAAGACATGGGAAACAAGCTAAAAACCAAGCTAAATATTTATTTATTTTTAAATCAAACCAAAAAACTTTTTTTAAGGTTAATCCTAAGGCCACAAAAGAAGTAAAAGTAGTTAAAAAACCAAAGAATAACATCAAAGAAATAATACCATTACTAAAAACACCCTTTAACCCGTCAAGAGCAAACTCAGTAGTATTAGGACCAGTTATACTAACTATTAAATAAATAAAAATTAAGTAAACGACAACTGGTATTAAAATACTAGGTAAAATTATTTTTTTAATTAAATGTTTATCTTTACCCAAAAACTCTTCTACCTCTGGAATTAAAGCTGCTCCCCATAAGGAAAATAAAATAACACCATAAGGTAAAAAAATATTAGGAACGCTAATTTTATTAATCAATAAATTATTAATCTCTAAATAAGGAAAGCCCTTAATAAAGCCTAAAATAATAATTAAAAAAAAGAGAACAACACCCCAAAAAGATACGCTAGATGTTGTTTTAATGCCCAAGAGAATAATAAAAGCACCTAGGAAAAAATACAGCAAAGTATAAAAAAGAACACTACCGCCTAAATATGGATTAATTAAATTATATAAAAACTCTCCTCCTAAAATAATATAGGCTAAAAGAGCTCCAATTAATCCTAAAATTACAGAAGCTAAGCAATTCTTTTCCCCCAAGAACCAAGATAAATTTGAGCAAAGCCAGGTAATCTTTTAAAGTCAGGAGTGTGTAGGGCTAATTCAGCGAATAAATAATGAACCAAATAAGCTATTAGGCTTAATAAAACAAAATAACCCAAGACTAACCAAACACCAGCTTTAACTGTAATATAGGGTAAAGCAAAAAGACCTACTCCTATAATAGTGCCTGATAAAATAGCAACACTATAAACAATTTTTTTCATAGCGCCCTTAACCGGAGTTGAACCGGTGTTACATGGTTGAGAACCATGCGTCCTGACCGCTAGACGATAAGGGCCTTAAAATAATTTATCATGATTCTCGCTAATTGGAAAGTTTTTTTGATATTTCTACTAAATTTAAGCCCAAACAAACATTAGCGACAATGGCAGCAACAACAAAATAAACATCTTGCTTTTCTTTAATGTTTTTGATCCAAAAAGGAATAGTACTACCTTTATAATTAATTTTAAAATTAACTTCCTTGTCTAGAAAATTTAAGTCTGTTATTAAAAAATCAGACCCTTTTTCAAAACCATAACTAACAATATTAGCTAAAACTTCTCTACCAAAAGATTCTTTATCATAATTTAAAATTAGATATGATCTAGGGGGTAAAAAACTTCTTAGTTCTTTTGTTTCAAAACTAGAAATCGAAATAGATAATCTAGAATATTTAATAAAAAACTTAATCCTTTTTATAGGGTTTAAAATTAATATTTTTGAGTTTATTTTTAGAATAAACTTTTTTATCTTTTCGTCACTAGTAATTATTAAGGCAGGTCTTTTAAAATAAAAACTAAATATCATAATCAGGTGGAATCTTTAAATAATCAATTAAATACTTAGCCATATCTCGAAAAACAGGCATAGCTGAATATTCAGCTGTATTAGTAGCTGGATTATCTAGTTTTACCAAAATCATAAATTCAGGATCAAAAGCAGGGCCAAAACCAATAAAAGTCTGCCAAGTCTTATTCGAATAACCTCTTTTATCTATCCCTAAAGAAGAATATGGAACCTGAGATGTTCCTGTTTTACCAGCTAAATAATAACCCGGGATTTTTGCTTTTTTAGAAAAACCATTTTCTATTACACTAACCATCATAGCTGTTGTTTGACTAGCGGTTTGAGAAGAAATAACAGGACTAGAAAAAACAGGTTCTGTTTTATTTTGATTAATTTTATCTACAATATATGGCTTAACCATTCTTCCATCATTAGCTAGAGCAGTAAAAGCTCTTAAGGCCTGAATAAGAGTTATATTAATCCCCTGGCCATAAGAAGCAGTGGCAAAATTTACTTCGTAGCCTTTTTTAAATTCTAGGTTTTGAGAAAAAATTTCTCCGTGTAAATCAATTCCGGTTAATTCAAAAAAACCAAACTTTTCTAAATAATCCAAAAAAGCTTGATTGCCTAATTGTCTTTGGGCAAAAATAGCTCCAGTATTAATTGATCTTTCTAAAACATCAACCATGTTAGTTCTCCCAAAAACTCTTTCATTATAATTCTTTAATGTATATCCACCTATTTGAATAAAGCCCTTGTCTTCGTATTCTGTTTCTGGGTTTATTTTTTTTTGGTCAAGAGCAGCCGCTAAAGTAAAAACTTTAAAAATAGATCCTGGCTCAAATATTCTTTGAATAACTGGGTTTTTAAATATCTGAAAATTTGTTTCTTGATGGTAAAAATTAGGATCAAAGTTAGGAAAATTAGCTAAGGCTAAAATTGCCCCTGTTTTAGGATTAATAACAATCAATGAACCAGACTCAATATTATATTTTTGATAAGCTTGTTCCAATAACCTTTCAGCTATAAATTGAATATTATAATCAAGGGTTAAGTAGATATTAGCCCCATTAGTCTGTTTTGTTTCTAAGCCTAATAATTGACCGGCTAACCCCCATTTAGGAACAGCTTCCTGAGGCCTTAAAACTTCGTCATAAAGGCCTTCAAGTCCATATTGACCAATTCCCTCGCCTCCTAAAAATCCAATGACCTGAGAGGCCATAGGGCCATTTAGATATTGTCTAATAAGTTCTGTTTCTATATCTATTCCAGGTATTTTCTCTTGGGTTAGCAAGGTTCTTTCTTGTTCTGATAGGTCTTTTTTTAAATATACAAACGAAGAACTCCTATTAAGCCTTTCTAGTATTATTTCTTCATCTATTAATAAAATATCTTTTAACAGGTTAGCTGTTTCTTGTTTATTTGTAATATTGCTGGGTGTAGCAAAAACATGAAAAACAACATTATTACTGGCTAAAAACTCACCTGATTTAAAAAAAATTTCTCCTCTTGTTCCTATTAAGCTTTGTTTTCTCTGTTGACCCTGAGCTAAAGCTTGATAAAAATCACTTTCTAAAATTTGTAATTTAAATAATTGGCCAACAATAATTGACCAAATTAAGAATAGAAAGATTAAAATAATATTTACTCTATACCTAACCATTTTACTTTATAGCCACTTGTTGATCAAAAATCTGGATATAAAGTATTTTATCTGGTTCTTGAAAATTCATTTCTTGCAAAATAGGCATTAAACTAGCTAAAGATCCTTTTTGACCAAGGGTCATTTCTAATCCCTTAGTTTCTGTTAACAACTCTGTTACTTTTCTTTCTTGTTCTCTAATTAAATACCTTTGTGAACTTTCAAAATTAATTTGGAAGATATAAGAAATAAAAAGAATAAATATTAAAATACTAGCTATTGGTTTTAAAATATCAAAGTATTGAAAACGAGTAGTTTTAAAAATATTAATTGAATCTAGAGCTAAAATATTATTCATGTTTTTATACCTATTCGAAGCTTGGCGCTTCGAGCTAATTTATTGTTTTTTATTTCTTCTTGACTAGGAAGAATTAAGTATGATTTTTTAAAAAAATTTTTAACAATTCTGTCTTCTAAAGAATGAAAAGAAATCACCATTATTTTTCCTTTTTTATCTAAAATTTTATAGGCCTGTTCAAGTCCTTTTTGCAGATTATCTAATTCATTGTTAACGGCTATTCTTAAAGCCTGAAAAGTTCTAGTAGCAAAATGAATTTTGGATTTTTGGTAAGGAACTGCTTTTTTGATCACCTGGATTAAATCAAAGGTAGTCTGGATTTCTTTTTCTTTTCTTTGTTTAATGATTGAAAGAGCAATTTTTTTAGCATATTTTTCTTCTCCATAGTCTTTTAAAATTTTTTCAATATCTTCAAGTCTCCATTGATTTACAATTTTTTTAGCTGTCAAACTATCTTTTGAAGAATATCTCATATCTAAGGACTCATCGTTTAAAAAAGAAAATCCTCTTTTACTTTCTTTAATATGAAAAGTGCAAAATCCAAGATCAAATAATATTCCTGTAATATTAACAAAATTAGTTTCTTGAACAATTTCTTTTATTCTTGAATAAGAATCATTATAAAGGATTAATCCTGGTAATCTCATTTTTAATCCTTGTTGATAAAGAACTTCGTCTCTCTCAATGGCTAACAACTTTCCTTTGGGTAATATTTTTTGTAAAATTTCTTTACCATGTCCCCCTTGCCCGAAAGTAGTGTCAATATAATTATTATTTTTTTCAATTTGCTCTAAAACTTCTTTTTTCAAAACAGGAATATGCATTTTAAATTCCTAATTCTTCAAGTCTGCTAGCTATGTCCCCTACTTCTTTTTCTGTTTTCTTTTTATGATCTTGCCATCTTTTTTCATCCCAAATTTCTATCTTATTAGAAAGCCCTAAAATACAAACATTTTTTTCCAATAAAGCATAATCTTTTAAAAAATCAGGGATCAGGATTCTCCCCAATTTATCAAGTTCAACTTCACTAGCCCCTGAAAGCATTATTCTAGCAAATTCTCTAGCTTCTTTTTTAGCTGTGGGCATTGATTCTAATTGCTTTGTTTTCTGTTCCCAAACTTTTAAAGGATATAAAATTAGACAATTATCAATCCCTTTTGTAATAACTGCTTCTTTACCTAAATCTTTCCTAAATTTAGCAGGGACAGATAATCTCTTTTTCTGATCAATGTTATATGAATATTCTCCTATAAACATAATCTTTTGCACAGAAATGGGTATTTATTAACATAGTTATCCACAACTTCCCACTTCATATTCTTTATACCCACTTTTGAAACATAAGTCAACACTTTCTAACACTTAAGATTTTAGCTTTAAATAAGGGACTTTTCCACAGAAAATACACAAAACAAAAAACCAAGTTAATTCATACTTGATTTTTAAATAGAAAATTAGTAAAAAACTATTGGTTTATTTCTAAATCAAAATTATCGGTTTTAATAAAAACCTTATCCCCTTTTTTTAAATCTCCCCTTAATAAACCAGAAGCTAAAGTATTTTCTATTCTATCTTGAATAACTCTTTTCATTTCTCTGGCTCCGAAAGTAGGATTATAACTTAACTCTACTATTTTTTCTTTTAAGGGTTTTTCAATAACTAATTTTATACCCTTTGTTTCCAATTTTTTAACTATCTTTTTTAATAAAAGCTCTGATATGTCTAAAAGATTTTCTTTGGTTAATGGTTTGAAAACAATTACTGAATCAAACCTATTAATAAATTCTGGTCGAAAGATCCCCTTTTGAAAAAGAAAATCAAATATTTGTTTTTTAACTTTTTCCCATTCTGTTTTTTCTTCAATAGCCTTTAATATTATTTCATAACCAGCATTGCTAGTAGCTATAATAATTGTATTTTTAAAATTAATTTTTCGACCAAAACCATCAGTTAAATAACCCTCATCTAAAACTTGTAAAAATAGATTAATGATATTAGAATTAGCTTTTTCTAATTCATCTAACAAAACCAAAGAAAAAGGATTTTCCTTCACCTGAGTAGTTAAAAACCCTGGTTCTTTTTCTGAACCTATTAATCGGGCAATATCAGAGGTTTCTTGAAATTCTGACATATCTAACCTAATCATTTTATTTTCTGAACCAAAATATATTTCTGCTAAAGATTTAGCTGTTTCTGTTTTACCTACTCCGGTTGGTCCTAGGAATAAAAAAGTGCCCATTGGTCCTTGGTTAGTACTAATCTCACTTCGGGCCCTTTTCAAACAAGTAGCTATATCTTTTACTGCTTGTTCTTGGTTAATTAATCTTTGATGAATTAATTCTTCTAAATTAAGTAAAATGTTTTTTTCTTTTTCTTCTAAGTCCCCAACTGGAATTTCTGTTTTTCTGGTAATTATTTTAGAAACATGTTTAGGTAAAATTATTTTCTCTTTTGCGTAACTAGAAACTGTTTCATCTAAAACTGATATTGCTTTTTCAGGAAAGGGTAAGGCGGGTAAATATTTACTTGTCATTTCAATAATTTGTTTTATTGCTTGAAAACAAATAAATACTTTGTGTTTTTTTTCAAAAAAATAAAGCCTATTTAATAATATTTTTAAAGCATCTTCTTCTGATTTAGGAATAACTTCTACTTTTTCAAAAAAAGCCAATAAAGCAGAATTTTTTCCTATATCTCTGTGCAAGCCATCATAATCAGTAACAGCTATCATTTGAAATTGAGAATAATTTAGATATGAACAAAGAATATTAGAAATATCAATAGTTCCTAATACCGATTTTTGACCAACATAATTATGAAAATTATTCATTACTAAGATAATATTTCCAGCTCTTATTGTCTCTTGAAAAATTTTATTTAAAACAAATTCTAGTTCTTCAGAATCTTTTGTTCCAGCTACCAAAGAATTTATATCTAATTCAACTACTCTTTTAAAATTCAAAACTGTTGAACATTTGCCTAAAAGACTTTTTTCAGCTAAGTTTTCAACAATACTTTTTCTACTGCTTCCTGACTCCCCCACTATTAAAACATTATTATTCTCTGTTTTAGCTAAAATGTTTTCAACTTCTTTTAATTCCTTTTCGTGACCAATAAAGGGAAAGAATCTTTTAATTTTTTCTGTAATATCAATAGAATATTTATCAAGAGTAATAGTGTAACCAGCTGTCCATTGTTTAGCTAAAGACCCCTTTTTTCTTAAAGATTCTTTTTCCCAAAATCTTTCTTTCTCAGAATAAACACCCTTTAACCATTCAAGTAAATCTTGAAAGTCTTGTTTACTAACATGAACCTGAATTAAAATTCTTCTTAAAAAAGGATCTATTTCAGCCAAACTTAAAAGTAAATCTTGTGTCTCTATTTTGCTATGTTTATTTTCAATAGCTATTTGTAAAGACCTTGAAATAACTTTTTCAAAATCTTCTCCTTTTTCTAAAAAATCTTTAATGAGATTTTTTCTTAAAACCTTAATATCTAAAAGTATTCTCAAAAAAATAAATCTTATATTAGGAAAATTATCCAAAACAGATAAGAATAAATAAGAGGAGGTTCTTTTTTTTGCTCTAAAAATTATTTTAGCTGTTTCAAAACTTAAAAAATCAGCTATATTTTTTGCTTTTTCATTTAAAGGTAAAATAATTGGTTGTTTTATTTTTGTTTCAAAAAAGATTTGCAAGATCTTTAAAGATAAAAACAAGGAAAAAGAAATTGAAAAATAACCAAATATTTTTTTTAATAATTCTTCTGAAATTATTTCTGTAATAAAGCCTAGAAAAAAAACTAAAAAACAAACTGAAAAAATAATTAAGAATAATTTTTTAAAATGTTTTAAAAAAGTAAATTTATCCCATTTTAGCGCTGACCAAATTAAAGATTTTTCAATATTAAAATTCATATTAATTTAATTCCGTATAGGAATAAATAAATTAACCAAATAGGCATTAATATCCAAATTAACAAAAAGATTAAACAAATTAAAAAAACAACTAACGAAAAGATCAAACCAAATATTATGACAAAAAACCTGATTATTGCTCCTATAATTCGAGACATTAAATTTAAACTAAAAGCCTCAGAGTATTTTTTAAGATCAAACCTTTTACCGTATGAAAAATAAAATCTTTTCCAATAAGAAAAAAATGTTTTAAAAAGCAAAGGTAAAGAAAAATAATTAAAACTAAAACATAAAATATTGTTCCAAGCTTTTAAAATAGCCTTGGGAGCATCAATAAAATGCCAACATATATATTGCTTTAATATCATTAATTTATTCTAGCAAAAAAATATATTTAATTAAACCCCCAGATCCATATTAATAATCCCCTTTTGAGCTTTAACCTTGGTTTCTAAGATTAATGAGTAAGATTCATCAGCTTGTTTCTTTTGTAC
>JAQUNM010000007.1 GCA_028717605.1 Minisyncoccota bacterium | reverse complement strand
AAAAGATGTTAAAGAAGACAAATAAACTTCCAAAATCAGAACTAGAATTAGAATTCGAAGTTTCAGCTGAAAAATTTAATTCTTTTTTTAAAAAAGCTTTAAAAGAATTAAGTCAAAACTTAGAAATTAAGGGTTTTAGAAAAGGTAATGTTCCTCAGGAAATTGCTGAAGAGAAAATTGAAAAGCAAAGTATTCTTTCTAAAGCAGCTGAAATTGCCGCCCAAGAAGAATATAATCAATATCTATTAGAAAGTAAAATAGAGCCAGTTTCTTATCCAGAGTTAACTGTTTTGAAATTGGCGGAAAATAATGATTTCATTTTTAAAATAAAAGTTGCTCTTTTACCTGATTTGATTTTGCCAGATTATAGAAATATAGCTAAAAAAATAGAAAAGAAATTAAGTCAAGTGGAAGAAAAAGAAATTGAACAAACCTTGAATTGGCTTCAAAAAACTAGAGCCCAAAAAACCTTAAAACAAAAACCAGCTGAAAAAGGCGATTTTGTAGAAATTGAGTATTCATCTTCACAAACAGGAAAACAACAGGATGCTTTTTTATTAGGTGAAGGAAAATTAGTTTTTGGTTTTGAAGAAGCAATAGTGGGGCTAGAAGCAGGACAAGAAAAAAAAGATGTCAGGATTGTTGTTCCTGAGAATCATCCTTCTAAAGAAATTGCTGGTAAGGAAATATTTTTTAACATTAAAGTTAGTAATGTTTTTACAATTGAAATTCCTGAATTAAATGACGAATTTGCTAAATCAGTTGGTAAATTCCAAAAATTGCAAGAACTAAAAGATAACATTAAAGAAGGGATACAACAAGAGAAACAACAAGCTGAGAGGGAAAAAAGAAGAGCGGAAATTTTAAATCAAATATCAGAGAAAACCAATGTAGATATCCCTCCTGTCTTAATAGAAAGGGAACATAGAATACTAATTGCTAATTTAAAAGAACAAGTTCAACAAAAAATGAACCTTTCTTTTGAAGATTATTTGAAACAAATTAAAAAAACAGAAAACGAGATAAAAGATTCGTTATTAATAGAGGCTGGAAAAAGAGTAAAACAGCTTTTGGTTTTAAAAGAAATAGCAAAAAAAGAAAAAATTCAGGCATCAGACCAAGAAATTGAAATCGAAGCTGAAAAGATTTTAAAAAGATATAAAAATGCCCAAGAGGCTCAATCAGATATTGACCCAAAACAACTTAGGGTTTATACTAAAGAGGCAATAATAAATGAAAAAGTACTTGAGTTATTAGAAAATATATGAATTTAATTCCAACAGTTTTAGAAAAGACAAATTATGGAGAAAGGGCTTATGATATTTATTCTCGGCTTTTAAAAGAAAGAATAATATTTTTAGTTGGTCCTATTACTGACAATGTGGCTAATTCTGTTATAGCTCAAATGCTTTTTTTAGCTAGCCAAGATCCTAAGAAAGACATTCAATTATACATTAATACCCCTGGCGGATCAGTGACAGCTGGATTAGCAATTTATGACACAATGCGTTACGTTAAGTCACCTATTACAACTATTTGTTTTGGTATAGCTGCTTCAATGGGTGCTGTCTTATTGTCAGCTGGTGAGAAAGGAAAAAGATTCGCCTTACCTAATACAGAAATAATGTTGCATCAGGTTGCTGGTGGTGTAACTGGCCAAGCAGTAGAGATAGAAATAACAGCTAAGCAAATAGTAAAAATTAAAAATAAGTTAAATAAAATTATTTCTAAATGTACCAATCAACCTTTAAAAAAGGTAGAAAAAGACACAGATAGGGATTTTTACCTTTCAGCAGACGAAGCAAAAGAATATGGTATTATTGATGAAATAATTAGAACAAAAGATTAATGAGTAAAACTAATATATATGGAACAAATTATTTTAATCCTATTAGGGATGCTAGTTTTAGCTATAGGCGCTACTTTAGGTTATTTTACAAGACAATCATTAGCCAGAAGAAAGGCTGATGTAATTGAGACTAAACTTAAAAATAGAATTGATCAAGTTAAAAAAGAAGCAGAAGATATTAAAACAAAAGCAGAAGAACAAGCGACTCAATTAATAGATAGAGTTAAAAAAGAAACAGAAGAGCAAAGAAGAGAAATTTTCCAAGCAGAAAGATTATTGCTTAAAAAGGAAAATATTTTGAATGAAAAATATTCTGAGATAGAAGTAAAAGAGAAAGACTTTAATAGCCGAGTAGAGAAATTAAAAGCCATAAAAGCTAATTTAGAGTCATTGCAGAAAGAGTCAGAAGAAAAGATAGAAAAAATAGCGAATCTCTCTAAGGAGCAAGCCAAGCAAGAATTATTGGATAATATTGAAAAACAAAACCAAAAAGAGCTATTAGAAAAAATAAGAAAAATTGAGATAGAAGGTTTTGAAAAATACCAAGAAAAAGCCAAAGAAATTCTAGCCTTAGCTATTCAAAAACTAGCTTTATCCCAAGCCCAAGAAATTACTACTACTACGGTTTCTTTACCTTCTGATGAAGTCAAAGGAAGAATTATTGGAAAAGAAGGTAGAAATATTAAAACTTTAGAGAAACTGACTGGTGTAGAAATTATTGTTGACGATACCCCAGAGGCTGTTGTTATCTCTGGTTTTGATCCTATTAGAAGACAAGTAGCCAAAAATGCTTTAGAGAAATTAATTAGAGATGGTAGAATTCAACCAGCTAGGATTGAGAAGACAGTTGAAGAAGCGGAAGAACAAGTTCTATCTCAAGTTAAACAAGCTGGGGAAAAAGCAGTATATGATTTAGGTATCATTGATTTTGATCCTAAAATTATTCAACTTTTAGGAAGATTGTATTTTAGAACTAGCTATGGTCAGAATGCTCTTTTACATTCTATGGAAGTAGCTTATTTGTCAGGTATTTTGGCTGCCGAGCTTGGTTTAAATGTTAAAATAGCTCAAAGAGCTGGTTTATTACATGATATTGGTAAGGCAGTTGATCATCAAATACAGGGCTCTCACGTTGATATTGGTATTAAAATTCTAGAAAAATTTAATTTAGAAAAAGAAATAATTAAAGCAATGAAAGCTCATCATGAGGAATATCCAGCAGAAAGCTTAGAGGCAATTATTGTTCAAACAGCTGATCAGATCTCAGGAGCTAGACCAGGGGCAAGAAAAGATAATTTAGAGAATTATATTAAAAGACTAGAAGAATTAGAACAAATAGCCAACTCTTTTGAGGGGGTGGAAAAATCATACGCCATTCAAGCTGGTAGAGAGTTAAGGGTTTTTGTTAATGCTCATGAAATAGATGATTATCAATTAAAAAAAATGGCTAAGGAAATAGCTTCTCGAATTCAAGAAGAATTAAGATATCCAGGAGAAATAAAAGTAATTATTATTAGGGAGAACAGGGTAGTAGAATATGCTAGATAAAAAAGACTCCGTATTAAACGGAGCTTTTTATTTGAGCGGGTGATGGGAATCGAACCCACATCCTCTGCTTGGAAAGCAGATATAATAGCCATTATACGACACCCGCAAATTCGGGGTACTCGGATTTGAACCGAGACTAAATCTTCCCAAAAGACTCGTGCTACCGTTACACTATACCCCGAACAAACTTAATCTTATCTTATTTTTTTTCTCTGGTCAACATTTTAAAAAATGTTATAATAAAAAATATGCAGAAAAAGGATTTACATATTATAAGGAACTGTAAGGAGCTAGGTATTTCTATTTGGCAATGTCCTCAATTTTTGTTTCTTTTAATGGGTTTTGTTATTTGTTTAAGTTCTCTTTTTATTTATTTTTTAGGTGTCAAGTATATCCAAGATTTTTATTTAATTGCCTTAATAGCGATTGGTGCTAATTTATTTCTTTTCATTTTCTCTTTCATTATTACGCAAAATTTTGAAAAAGCGGTTCAAGCTTCTAGGATAAAATCAGAATTAACCGGAGTTATCATTCATCAACTAAGATCTCCTTTGACTAATTTAAAATGGATTATCGAATCTTTAAACTTAGGAGAATCAGCTAAGTTATTAGAACAAAGTTTAAAAAGAATGACAGAATTAACTGATAATTTGTTAATTATTAGTAAAATTGAAGAAACAGGCTTCTCTTTAAGAAAAACAAACTTTTTTCTTCATGAATTAGTTCAAGAAATAATCAAAAGCTTTGCCCCTATTTGTGAAAAGCTTAATATTGATTTACAATTTAATTTCGAGAAGATAGAAATAACAGCTGATTATTCTCAGTTACGTATGGTTATAGAAAACTTGATCGATAATGCAATTAGATATACTCTTGATAAGGGGAAAATAGAGATTGATTTATTTAAGAAAAATAAATCAGCTGTTTTCAAAATACAAGATCAAGGAGTAGGAATTCCGGAAAAAGATAAAAAATATATTTTCGAAAAATTTTTTCGATCAGATAATATTTTAAAAAATAAAGTTAAAGGTTCTGGTCTAGGCCTTTATATTGTTAAAAAAATAATTCAAATGCATAAAGGTAAAATTTGGTTTCATTCAAAACAAGGGAAAGGGACCTGTTTTTACTTTTCAATTTAAAATGAAAAAGATACTATCTATTGAAGATGATTCTTCTTTACAAAAAACTCTTGTTGATTTTTTAAAAAAACAGAATTATAAGGTTTTTTCTGCTAGCGATGGTTTAAATGGGCTTGAATTAGCTAAAAACGAAAAGCCTGATATAATTTTACTTGATCTAATTCTTCCTAAATTAGAAGGCTTTTCTGTTTTAGAAGAATTGAAAAGTAATGATTTAACTAGAAACATTCCGATAATTATTACTACTAATTTAGAACAGCCAGAAAATATTGAAAAAGCAATTGAAAAAGGAGCAGCTGCTTATTTGGTCAAAAATCAGTATACTTTAAAAGAATTATTGGGAAAGATTAAAGAAAACATAAAATGATAGTTGAACAAAAAAGATTAAAAGCTTTTCTAGAAGATTCAAAATTAATTGGAGAAAAAGATTTAGAAAAAGCTTGGCAAGAAAGCAAGAGACAAAATAAATTGTTTGAAGATTTTTTGGTATTCCAGAATTTAATAGAAAAAGAAGAAATAATTAAGTTAAAGGCCTATATTCTAGGTATTCCTTTCGTTAATCTAGAGAAAGAGAAGATTTCTCCAGAAATTTTAAGAATAATTCCTGAACCAATCGCTAAAAATCATAATATTATTGCTTTCCGGAAACAAAATAATTCTTTAGAAGTAGCGATGTTAGATCCAGAGGATTTAAAAACAATAGAATTTATCAAGAAAAAAGCTAATTTGAAAATTATTCCTCGCCTAACCAATCAATCCTCTATTAAGTCTGCATTATCTCAATATCATAAAAGCCTAGAAGCTGAGTTTGGAGAAATTATTAAAAAAGACGCTAAGGAAATAAAGATAATCCAACAAAAAGAAACTACTGAAGACTTAAAAAAAATAGCCAAAGATGTTCCGATTATTAGGATTGTTGATACTTTGATTAAGCACGCTGTTTTACAAAAAGCCTCTGATATTCATATAGAGCCTGCAGAAAAAGAAATATTAGTTCGTTATAGAATAGACGGAATTTTAAGGCAAGCCATGGTTCTTCCTAAAAACGTAAGTGCTGGAATAGTAGCTAGAATTAAAGTTTTAGCAAATTTAAAAATTGACGAACATCGACTTCCCCAGGATGGTCGTTTTAAAATCGATTTAGATGACTTAAAGTACGCTGTTAGAGTCTCTGTGTTACCTGTTTTTAATGGAGAGAAAATTGTGATGAGACTTTTAGCTGAACAAACAGAAACTATTGGTTTAGAAAGCCTTGGTCTAACTGGAACAGCTTTAGAATCAGTTCACCATAGTATCAAAAAACCAATAGGTATGATTTTAGTAACCGGACCAACTGGATCTGGGAAAACAACTACTTTATATACGCTTTTGGAAATGTTAAATACTTTAGAAGTTAATATTTCTACCATAGAAGATCCAATTGAATATCAAATTACTAGAATAAATCAAACCCAAGTAAATCCTAAAATTGGGCTTACCTTTGCTAACGGTTTAAGATCTTTAGTAAGACAAGACCCTGATATTATAATGATTGGGGAAATTAGAGATGAAGAAACAGCAGCTTTAAGTATCAATGCTGCCTTGACTGGTCATTTAGTTTTATCTACTTTGCATACCAGCAATGCGGCTGGTACTATTTCTCGTTTATTTGATATGAAAGCAGAACCATTTTTAATATCTTCTACCTTAAAAATTATAATTGCTCAAAGATTAGTTAGAAAGCTTTGTCCGAGCAAGAAAAAATATTTTTTGAAAGAGGCAGAAATTGATAATTTAGCCAATTATTGTGATATAAAAAAAATTACGCAATTTTTGAAAGAAGAAAAGATTGTTAAAGAAGATCAGAGTTTAAAGGATGTAGTTTTTTATAAACCTCAGCCTTCTCAAGAAAGCCAGGACGGTTATAAAGGAAGAATTGGTATTTTTGAGGTTTTAAACATTACTGAATCTATTAAAGAATTAATTGTTCAAAATTCTCCAGAGAATTTAATTCAACAAAGGGCAGAAAAAGAAGGGATGAAAACAATGATAGAAGATGGTTTTTTAAAAGCAGCCAAGGGGTTAACTAGTATCGAAGAAATTTTAAGAGTTATTACAGAATAATGCCTTATTTTTTTTACAAAGCAAAGAATCTTGAAGGCCAAACAGATTCAGGGGTTTTACAGGCTAGTGATGAACACGAATTAGCTCAAACCTTGAAAAAACAAGATAAGTTTTTGATTTGGTCAGAGATAGAAAATAAAAAACCTAAAAGAAAACCAAGCCTTGCTTCATTTTTTAAAAAAATTTCTATTTTAGATAAAATAATATTTACTAGAAATTTAGAAGTAATGATTTCAGCTGGCGTACCTATCCCCAAGGCACTAGATGTTTTAACTGTTCAAGCCCAATCTCAAAAGTTTAAAAAAATAATTCAAGAAATTAAAGCAGATATTGTTAAGGGGAAAAGTTTTTCTTCTGCTTTAAAAAAACATACTTCTGTTTTTCCAGAGATTTTTTCTAATATGATCGTGGCCGGAGAAGAAAGTGGCTCGATGACCGAATCATTAAAAGTCCTTACAGAACAAATGGAAAAAGAATATGAATTAAAAAGCAAAATAAAAGGAGCTTTAATTTATCCAATTGTTATTATTTCAGCTATGGCTGGAATCGGAATTTTAATGATGATAATAGTGGTGCCTATGATAGCTAATACTTTTGAAGAATTGGAAGTAGAGCTTCCTATAGCTACTAAAATAGTAATTGCTTTGGGTATGTTTATTTCTAATTATTGGTATTTATTCTTTGGCATTATAATTCTATCTATTTTTTTAATAAAGGCTTTTTTAAAAACAAATAAAGGAAAAATTATTGGAGACAAAATTTTATTTAAATTACCAATTATATCAGGCTTGATTCAAAAAGCAAACCTAGCCTATATCTGTCGAACCTTGAGTTCTTTGATTAGTAGTGGAGTTTCTTTAGTAAAGTCTCTAGATCTTATTTTTTTATCTGTTAATAATGTTTTTTATAAAAAGGCCATTAAACAAGCTCAAAACGATGTTCAAAAAGGAATTAAACTAGCTGATTCTTTGGCTAAAAACAATACTATCTTTTCTTCTTTAGTTGTTCAGATGATTCAGGTAGGAGAAGAAACAGGAGAAACTTCTTCTTTGCTCAAAAAATTAGCTGAATTCTATGAACAAGAAACAGCTAATATTACTAAAAATCTTTCTACTTTGATAGAACCTATTTTAATGTTATTAATTGGAGTGGCTATTGGCTTTTTTGCTGTCTCTATCATTCAGCCAATATATTCTATGTTAGGAGCAATATAATGAAAAGTTTTACTTTGTTAGAAATTTTAATTGTTATCTTAATCTTTTTAATATTATTAGCCATTGCTTTCCCCTTTTTTTCTTCTCAAAAAAAAGAACCTAGTCAAGATATTATTTATTCTCTTTTACATAGAGCTAGATTAAATGCCTTAGCTGGTTTTAAGGATAGTTCTTGGGGCGTAAATATTGCTGAGAATCAGGCTACTTTATTTATGGGAGAATCTTATGATCAAAGAAATAGTGAATTTGACAAGCTCTATAGTATTTCTTGTTCTGAAGAAAAAGAAATTGTTTTTGAAAAGATTACAGGATTTGTACAAAACCCAGGAAAAATAATAAACATTTATGTCAATGATTTGGGGATTATTTCAATAAATGAACTTGAGGCAGTAGATAGAGAGAATATAGATTCTAGACGAGTCTTGGTTTATTATAATAATTTTATTAATTCAGAAGGAAAAATTATTCTGAATGATCAAGAATTTTTGATTCAAGATTATTTAGAAAATGACATTCTTAATCTAGAATATGAAAACATTCTAATAAGGAGCTTAAGATTCAATAGTCCGGATACTGTTTTTGTTGTTAAAAGAGATAGGAGACTTAATGATCAAGTTTTAACTATTTATTTAGAACAAGATCCAGGGTTTATTATAAAATATTCTGCTGATGGCTCAGAGACAACACATGAATCATTGTTTGTTGAACAAATAAAATGGGAATAAAAAAGGGTTTTTCTACCCTAGAAATTTTAATATCTTTATCTGTTTTAGTTATTTTAATAACCCTAGTCGTCCTTATTATTTTTTTTACTTTCAGACAAATTATTTTTTATCAAAAGTTTCTTCAAGCTAGTTATTTGGCCCAAGAGGGTCAAGAGATAGCTAGAAAAGATAAGCAGGAACAAGAAGAGCAAATTAATGGTTTTTTAAGAACAATCAATCTTGAGGCAGTTTTTAGAGACAATGAGTATAATATTTCAGAATTTGGTGATCTTGATCAAGAAACAATAAAGGTTATAGTTAGGGTTTTTTTTGATAATCACGAAGTAAAATTAATAAATTATCTAACTAATTGGCATGAAGAATAAATCTTTCACTTTGATTGAAGCCTTAATATATATATATGTTTTTTCGCTAACCTTAATAATGGTTTTTTCTTTTTTATTCTGGCTTTTTAATTATAATTCAAAGACTCAGGAACAAATTAATAATTTATTTAATTCAAGTATGGCTTTGGGTTTTATGTCAGAAAAAATTAAATTAGCTGATAGTATTTATCATCCTACTTGTTCTTTAACTCAGCTTTCTTTAGAGGATAATAACGAATATATTGATTTTTATTTATGCGAAGACAAGCTTTGTTTTAAACAAGAGCTTAAAGAACCTATTGTTTTGATTCCTAAGATAGAAAGGTTAAGCTTTGAGATTATTGATGAACAGGGAATAAAGATAAGTTTGAATAATTTAATTACCACAATTTTTTTAAGATGAAAAAAGGATTCATAGCTATATTTATAATTGTTTTAGTTCTGGGGACTATTCTTGGTTTGCTTTCTGTTTTTTTAACTAGACAAGAGATTAATTTTTTAAATAAAAACCATTTTTCTTTACAGGCTTATTATTTGGCTGAATCAGGTATAGAAGATGCTTTGTTGAGAATAAAAAATAATCCTTCTCTGAATAATTTTTCTTATTCTTTTGAACAAGGTAATGTTCGGGTTGATATTCTAGAAAACATAGGTGGAGTATTAACTATTGTTTCTAAGGGAGAATTTTTAGAAACAGTTCAAAGGATAAAGGTGAGATATCAGATAGATTCAGAAAGCATTTCTTTTCATTATGGAGCTCAGGCAGGGGAAGGTGGGATAATTATGAGAAATAATAGCAAAATAATAGGTAATGTTTTTTCGAATGGATCAATTTTAGGAGGACAAGGAGCTGAAATTACAGATAGTGTTATTGTAGCTGGGGAAAAAATTGATAATATTAAAATAGGGAAAAATGCTCAAGTTTATAGTTGTTATAATTCTAATATTCAAGAAGATTTGTTGTATGTATTAGAAGAAAGTTGTAGCGTAGGAGGAGAAAAAGAACTAATTCAATACATAGAGCCTAAGGATTTTCCTATTTCAGAACAAACTATTAATAAATGGAAAAGTCAAGCAGAGCAAGGGGAAATTATTCAAGGTAATTATAATGTTCAAGGAATTGATTTTTTGGGACCAGCTCATATCCAGGGAAATTTAGAGGTTGGCGGGGGTTCATCTTTAAAGCTACAAGGGATTATCTTGGTTTCTGGGGACTTAACTGTTTACAATAATGCTGTTCTAGAACTAGATCCCAATTATTATCAGGGCTTGGGTGGGGTCATAATAGTTCAGGGGAAAACCACTATAAGGCCAGGAGCTATTTTAAGGGGATCAGGTTTATTGGGTAGTTATTTAATGATTATATCTTTGAATGAATCTTTGGAAAACGCAGTTCAAATTGATAATACTTCAGATGCTGGGATTTTTTATGTTCCTTACGGAGCTATTTTATTAAATCAAAGAGTGAAAATTAGAGAGGCAACAGCGTATAAAATAATTCTACGAGAAAACGCAGTCATAGAATATGAAATAGGATTACAAAATATGTTTTTTTCTTCAGGAGCAGGTGGTAGTTGGAAAATATTAAGCTGGGAAAAAATAGATTAAAGTGTTATAATAATTCTATGTTAGATTTTTTAACCCTAAAACCAGAATCATTTGGTTTAGAAATATCAGAGTCTTATTTAAGGATTATCAAATTGAACAAAAAAGGATTAGCTTCTTGGGCAGAACAAGAATTAGAGCCAGGCATTATTAGTGGGGGAGATCTTAAGAAAGAAAAAGAATTTTCTGATAACTTAGCTAATCTTTTAAAAAACGTTAAAGGAGAATCTTTAAAGACTAATTATGTTATTGTTTCTTTACCAGAGGAAAGAGCCTTTTTGCAAACTATTATTTTGCCAGAAATGGAAAAAGATTTTCTGGAAAAAGCAGTTTATTATGAAGTTGAAAACTATATTCCTTTAAAAATAGAAGAAGCTTGTCTAGATTTCGAAGTTATTTCTAAAAAAGAAGTTTTAGTAGCCGCCTATCCTAAAAAAGTAGTTTTGCCTTTTTTTTCTTGTCTTAAAAAACAAGGACTAATAGTTAAAGCGTTAGAAATAGAATCTCAGTCTATAGTCAGAGCTCTGATAAAAGAAAAAGGAGATTTTTTAATTATTGATGCTCAAAAAGAAAAGATAGTTGTCTTGGTTTATTCTAAGGGAGCAATAAGGTTCACTTCTACTCTAGAAGAGAAGTCTTTAATTCCAGAAATTGAAAAGTGTTTCGTTTTTTTTCAGAATAAAAAACCAAGAATAATTTTAAATAGAGCCGATTTTTTAAAAGATAAATTGGTTTCTTTAGGTTTTTCAGTTGAGTTAGCTAACCCTTGGGTAAATTTTGATTCTTTTAAAAAAATTCCTGAACTTGATTTTCAAGAATCATTGAATTATTCTGTAGCTATAGGACTAGCCCTAAGGGCTGTTAAAAAATATGATTAATTTGATTCCTGATTTTCAGAAGCAAGAATTAATTAAAATCGAAAAAGAAAAAATTCAAATTATTTTTTTATTTTTATTAAATTTCTTTTTTATCTGTTTATTATTGCTTTTTCTTTTCCTAAACATTTATTTTAATTCTCAGATCCAAAGTACAAATGTTTTAATTACTAGTCTAGATCATTTCAAAGAGCCAGAAGAAATAAAAGAACAAATAATAAAAACTAATGAAGAATTATTTAGAATTAATAAATTTTACCAAAATAGAATTTATTATTCTTCTGTTTTAGATAGTATTTTTTTAGCCATGCCAGATGGTGTTTATTTAAACAATATATCTTTTATTGATAAAAAGATAAACTTATCTGGGTTTGTTCCTTTTAGGGAAGACCTTCTGCTTTTTAGAGAAAATTTAGAAAAAAGCTTTAAGCAGGTTGATTTTCCTCCAGTTAACTGGTCAGAAAGAGAAAATATTAATTTTTTTGTTACTTTTTCATATGAAAAACAGTAAAATTATTTTAATTTTAATTTTAATTCTTTTGGTGGTATTTTTCACTATTAATTTTTTAAAATTTAATAATCTTTTTTCTCGTGCTCAAGAAAATAAAAAACAAGTAAATATTCTACAACAAAGAGCAGAAAATATTATAGAATTCAAGAAAAGTCAGAATATTTTAGATCAAAAAATCGAAGAAATACAAACAATGTTTATTGATTTGAAAGTGCCAATAGAATTTATTAATTTCTTAGAACAAACAGCAGAGAACAACAATCTTATATTTAAAATAACGCCTCAAATAGTTAGAAAAGAAGAAAAAGATGAATGGCCTTCTTTGAGATTGCAAATTAACTTAAAAGGGAGTTTCTTAGATTTTTCTCAGTTTTTACAAGAAGTAGAAATAGCCCCCTATTTTTTAGATATTTTAAGCATTACTATTTACCGGGAAAAAGAACTTGAGCAAGAAATAGAAGCTTCTTTATTAATTAAGATTTTTGGAAAACAATGAAAAAATTTTTAAACGAAAAATTAATTTACTTATTTTTAATACTCTTTTTGATTTCTTTAATCTTTCCAATTTATTTTTTGTATCAATATAATAATATAAAAATAGAAGAAAAAGAAGATTTATTTTTACTTGACCAGAATCAACATAATTTGTTTTTAAAAAACTTAAAACCAAAAGAGTTTATTGATTTTAAGATAAATCCTTTTGAAAAAAAGTTGCTTAATGAAGAAAATTAAGTATAATGTTATTGAGCCCTCGTAGTTCAACGGATAGAACATGGGTTTTCTAAACCTAAAATAAAGGTTCGATTCCTTTCGAGGGCACATTTATGGTGGCTATGGTGTAATAGCAGCACAAGAGTTTGTGGAACTCTCAGAGGCGGTGCAAATCCGCTTAGCCACCCAAATTATTTCTTTCTTCTAGTGTTACTTGAAGACTAATTAGTTTATTATTTCTTAGTATTTTGAGAGTAATTGTTTCTGATGGTTTTACCTTTTTTAGAATAGAAGATAGAGGGTTATCAATAGTTATATTTTCTTTTTTAGCTTCTAGAATAATATCAAATTCTTGAATGCCAGCTTTTTCGGCAGCTGAGTTTTTAATAACAGCTGGTTCTCCTAAAGTTTCTCTAACTACAAAAGCACCATAATTGACAGGGAGTTTATTTTTTTCAGCTATTTCTTTGGTGATAATAATATATTTTACGCCTAAAAAAGGAATAATTAATTTGCCATATTTTTTAATTTCTTGGAGATCTTTTTTAGCATATTCAATAGGGATAGCAAATCCTATATTCTGGGCGCCCATAACAGTAGCTGTATTAATGCCTATTACCTTTCCTTGCATATCGATTAAGGGTCCTCCTGAATTTCCTGGATTAATGGCTGCATCTGTTTGAATTAAGCCCCTTAGTCTTTCTGCTTGTTTGGTCATACTATTGGTTGCTTGAATATATCTTGAAAGCCCAGAAACAATACCAGAACTTAAGGTATCATGAAATTCTCCTAAAGCGTTCCCCACAGCAACCACCTCTTGTCCTAATTCTGGTTGATAATCCGCTAAAGAGATATAGGGTAAATTGTTAGCCTTTATTTTTAAAATAGCAATGTCGTTAATTTTATTTCTAGCTAATACTTTAGCTGGATATATTTTGCCTGGCTCTATTATTATTGAGTATTCAGCTTCTACGTCTTCGACGATATGATAACAAGTTAAAATATAGCCATCTTTAGAAATAATAAAACCAGAACCTCCTCCTATTTTAGTTAATTCTTTGTTTCCTTTTTTAATTTTTGGCAAGGGAGAATTATTTTCTCCGAAGGGAAATAAATAATAACCTTCTACTTTTGGTAAGTCTTTAGAAACCACTATAGTTATTACAGCTGGGCAAACTTTTTTGGCAATTTTTATTATTGGAGAGCTATGTTTCATATGTTTTATTATAATCTTTTTCTTGATTTAGAGCAAATGTTCTGCTACCTTTAAATTAAGCCCCTGTAGTTCAATGGATAGAACAAGAGACTCCTAAGCTCTAGATATAGGTTCGATTCCTGTCAGGGGCAAATTATTGACAGATTAATTTTAATTTTATAATATCATAACGAGGGGGTAAGGATATAAAAAAATATTCCTGAAGGACAACAAGGTTTTTCTAAAGGAGGTTTAAGGATACCCTTGAGCTTGTCCAGTTCAATATTAATAATTAAACCGAGTTTAGCAATCTTGTCCCCCTTATTAAAACCAACCTGTTGCAGGTTGTTTTTAATTTTGGTATATTATAATAAAGGTCTATATAAGTAATAATAATTATGAAACCAAAAATAATAGGTGAAATTACTCATTATTTCCCTAAACCAGGAGTAGCAGTTATTAAACTGAAAGATACTTTGACTGTTGGACAAGAAATTAGAATTACTGGAGGACAAGACACTGATTTTGTCCAAAAAGTTAGCTCTATGGAGTTAGATTTTAAAAAGATCGAAAAAGCTAAGAAAGGACAAGAAATAGGATTAAAGGTAAAAGAAAAAGTTAGAGAAGGTTATAAAGTATATAAAGAATAAGAGATGATTAAATTTATTAATATTTTAACAGTAATTGTTTTTGTTATTGCTTTATTTGCATATGCATTTTTAAGGGTTTTTCCAGACTTTTTTAATACTGTAGCAAAATAAAAAATGCCCTTTTCAGGGCACTTTTTATTTTATTTAACACTTAAAAAGTTTCATCTTCGCTATCTACTTCTTCTTCGTCTGGCATTTCTACATCATCTTCTTCTGTTGATTCATCATCTGTATCATCTGTAGGAAGATCAGTTGGATAGTCCTCGTCTTGAGCAAAAAATGGATTTTTAGACATTTTATTTTTTTGTTATTTTTTTCGACCTTTTGCTCTTTCTCTCTCATTATATTTATTCAGAAACCATTGTCAAGATCTGTTGCTAGTTTTTTAAATATTTACTATAATTATATTATATGAACAAACAAAAAGGAGCTGCTATTTATTTTTCCATTGTTATTCTTTCTATAATTCTAGTTATTTCTTTGGGTTTGACTAGTTTATTACTAGGACAGATAAGAATAGTTAGGGGGATAGGAGAATCAACTATTGCTTATTATGCAGCTGAGTCGGGGGCAGAAAAAGGACTAGAAATAGCTATGGATTATATTGATAATCCGGGAGAAATTCCAAGTGGAAACGGGATTTATGAAAAGATACTTGACGAGAATGGCAATGTAAAATATAAAGTTCAAATATTTTGCTCTAATGAATTAGAATCAGGAGAAGAAGAAGGGATTGCCATTAGTACTTGTGAAGAATTACAGAATATATCACAATACGAGAATTATTATTTAGAAGACGATATTGATTGTTCTGATTTTGGTAATTTTACTCCAATAAATATGTTTAGCGGAGTTTTTGATGGCAAGGGTTATGAAATTATTGGCTTGGATATTCGTTTAAATAATGATAATTATGTTGGTTTATTTGGTCGGACTACCGCTGAAGCAGAAATAAGAAACGTTGGGTTAGATGAAACCACTAGAGTTGATGTTACGCGTTTTTATGTTGGAGGTATAGTAGGCTTCAACCTGGGCATAATTTCGAATTCATATAATAAAGGAATTATTCGAACTGCTTTAGGCGGTGATTTGGGGGGAATTGCAGGAAGAAATGGTGGCACAATTTTAAATTGCTATAATTCTGGGTCGCTTGAACTTTTTGCTAACCAGAATCACAATATAGGCGGAATAGCTGGTGTTAATTCCGGAACAATTTCAAATTCTTACAACACAGGAGATGTTTCTAATAATAGTGCTAGCGGAACCTCAGGGGGGGACAAGGCTGGTGGAATAGTTGGCTATAATTCATTAGGAACAATTTCAAATTCTTATAATGTGGGAAATATCTATTCTCGAAGAGATTTTTCAGGAGGAATAGCAGGAGATAACGTTAGTGGCACAATTCTAAATTGTTATAATTTCGGTAATGTTTACGCTAGGAGGAATTATGTTGGAGGGATAACTGGAAGGAATCACAATAATGATGCAACTGTATCTAATTGTTATAATACAGGAGAAATAATTGGTGATGGGAACCGAGTAGGGGGAGCAATAGGTTTTAACAGCTTTGGAAAAATTTTCAATTCTTATAGTACTGGAAATGTTTCAGGAAGTACTATGGTAGGAGGGTTGGTTGGACATAACAGGGAGACAGGTTCAATTTTCAATTCTTATTGGCATAACCATTCAGAAAATCCAAATCAATGTGTTGGTTCTGGCTCTACAGATGAGTGTTTTGATATAGAACAATCCTTACATCCGCCATATTTTTATAATTCAGAAAACTATCCTATGAATGAATGGGATTTTGAAAATATTTGGCAAGAACAAGATAGTGATTATCCAGTGCTGAAGTGGAAGATAATAGAACCAGAAGAAGAAGATAAGATTGTTTGCCCCAATGAATGGGAATCAATGTTAACCGAAGTAGGTGTTTCTTTTTTTATTAAATCAACTGGTTATTTTAAAGATACAATAAGGGCTATAGGCGTTTCTGTTTATTAAAATGAAAAAATCAGATGCTAAAAAAAA